>DATKCC010000104.1:0-31234 GCA_035513375.1 Thermoanaerobaculia bacterium
ACGACCGGCCGCCCGGGCTCGATCCGTTCGCGGAACAGGGCGAGGATCCGAGGGTGGGCGGCCCGGCCGCCGCGGACGCGGTCGACCGGCACCACCTCGCCACGGGCGACCCCCAGGATCGGTTTGATCCCCAGGAGCGAGCCCACCCAGGCCTGCGCCTTGCCGATCCGGCCTCCCCGCGCCAGGTACTCCAGCGTGTCGACCACGAACAGGACCTGGACCCGGTCGCCCATCGCCCGCAGCCGCCGGGCGATATCGGGGGCTGGCAGGCCCCGGTTCGCCATCCGGGCGGCGAACAGCGCGAGCAGGCCGAGCCCCAGGCTGACCTGGCGGCTGTCCACCACCTCCAGCACCGGCGGCTCGCCCCCATGGCGCCTCTCGCGGCCCAGCCGGAGCTCGCGGGCGCCCGCTTCCGAGGCCTTTTTCGCGTGGTTGAAGGTCTCCGACAGCACGCTCGAGATGTGGATCGAGACCACGTCCCGCTCCGGGACCAGGGCCCGGTAGACCTCGAGAAACTCCCCGGGCGTCGGCGGGTTCGAGACCGGGTGGTCGTCGCCACGCTCGAGCAGCTCGTAGAACTCCCGCGGCGTGATGTCGACGCCGTCGCGGAAGCTCCGCTCGCCGAAGCGCACGCCGAGCGCCACGACGCGGATGCCGTGCTCGCGGGCGAGCCGGGCCGGGAGGTCGGCGGTCGAGTCCGACACCACCCGCACCCCCACCTCCGGCTCCCGGACCGCCGCCACGCCGAGCTCCTGGAGCCGGGCGAGCTCGTTCAGGATCTCGCCGTCAGTCGCCTCCAGCCGGTCGAGGAGGGCGCCGATCGAGGGCTTCTGCTGGCCCTCACTGAGGATCCTCTGGCCGAGCGGGGACAAACGGGTCTCGGGGAAATCCGGGCCGGGGCGCACCTCCAGCCGGGCCTTGGGATTCGGCGGCTCGGCGACGCGGTCCTCGATCGCCTGGATCACCAGGCTCTTGAGGTCCCGCTCCATCTCCCGATGGACGCCCGGACGCCCGAGGACCACCCGGAAAGGGCCCTGGCGGCGGGCGCCCACGCGACAGAAGGCCTTGACCCCACGAGCCGTACCTGCCGAGACCGCGATCACCTCACCGCGCTCGAGTACCACTTCCGCGCCTTCGAGCAGCACCCGTCCGGAGGCGACGGCGCGGCCGAGGCCCCGCATCACCTCGAGCGCGGGGGTCAAGGAGAAGTCTCCCACCAGGCTCTGGAGCCGTCCGTCGGGCTCGAGACCGATCTCCCAGCCGACCAGCACCAGCCGGATTCGCCGGACGAGCTCGGCGCCCTGGAGGCCTCCGGCCGCCAGGTAGAGCACGTCGTCCGGAAGCTCGTCGCCGCCCGCTTCGGCTTCGCCCAGGACCATCAGGCGGGTTGCCGTACCGGTCGCCCGCCGGAGCTCGTCGCGGATCGACGCGTCGCCGAACCCGGCGACGGCGCCGTCGGCGACGATCACGGCGGGGCCGAGACCCCTGGCGAAGCGGCGGCCCTGCGCTTCGCCCTCCGCGAGCACCACTTCGTAGCCGAAACGAGCCAGACCCCGGCCCAGCTCCTTGCGGCGGGTCGGGTCCGGTTCGACGATCAGGACAGCCGGACGGGTCATGCGGTGACAGCGTCTCGAGGGTTCGGGTCGGACCCCGGGTGTCTACCCGGTCCGCGCGAACGATACCCGGCACGATGCCTTGAAGCAACCGGCAGCAGCCGCGCCACTCTCGGCGTACAATAGGCGCCGACGCTCTCCCCCGGCCCCGGCCGGCACGAAAGGTATGCCGCCCTTCGTGCCACTCCCGGGTGGACGCGCTTCGAGGACACCGCCGTGAACCGCCCGCTCCCCCAGATCGAGGGCAAGTACGAGATCCTCCAGAAGATCAAGGAGGGTGGGATGGGGGCGGTCTACAAGGTCCGCCACCGCCTGCTCGAAGAGGTGCGGGTGGTCAAGACCGTCCGCCCGGAGTTCGCCGAAGACTCGGACCTCAAGGAGCGGTTCCTGCGCGAGGCCAAGACGGCGATCCGCCTCCGGCACCCCAACATCGCCCAGCTCTACGACTTCTCGTTGGGTGAGGACGGCACCGCCTACATCGTCATGGAGTACATCGACGGGGTTACCCTCCAGGAGATGTTGGCGAAGAGCGGTCCGCCCGCCGTCCCCTTGACCCTGGAGATCGCCGGCCAGGGCCTCGAAGCGCTCGCCTACCTCCACCGCAAGGGCTACGTCCACCGGGACGTGGCGCCTGACAACCTGATGCTCACCCGGAGCTTCGACGGCGGGCCCCAGGTCAAGCTCATCGACCTCGGGATCGTCAAGCGACTCGAGGGCGGCGGCGCCGACCTGACCGCCACCGGGACCTTCCTCGGCAAGGTGAGGTACGCGGCTCCGGAGCAGTTCTCGGACGCGGGCGCGCGCTCGCCGGAGCCGACGAGCGACATCTACTCCTTCGGGGTGATGCTCTATGAGCTCCTGACCGGCCGCCTGCCGTTCAAGGGCGACAGCGTCTCGGAGCTGATCGCCGGGCACCTCTTCCGCCCGCCCCTGGACTTCGACGAGTCCGATCCCGACGGGCGGGTGCCCGAGGCCCTGCGCGAGATCGTCCTCCAGGCGATGGCCAAGGACCCCGCGCAGCGCCAGCAGAGTGCCGTCGAGCTCGCTGCTCGCCTTCAACCCCTCCGCGCCGAGAGCGCCACCCTGCGCGAGGACCTCGACCACACGCTCCACACGACCACGACCCTGCTCATCGAGCGCGGCCCGGTGAAGTCTCCCGGCTCGACCCAGGGGCACCTCGACCGGCAGTTCGGCCTCCAGGCGACGCCGCGGCCCGAGAGCTCGAAGGCCGCGGCCGAGCCCGCCGCTGGCCCGCGGCGGATCGAGACCCGCAAGCAGGAGGTTGCGGCTCTGCTCGCCAACGCCCAGCTCCTCACCCGCCTCGAGCAGTTCCAGCGCGCCCGCCACGAGCTCGATCGGCTGCTGGAGATCGAGCCGCGCTCGGAGGAGGGACGGGAGCTCCTCGAAGCGGTCAATGCCGCGGCGCTCGAGCGCGAGAAGCGCGGCATCCGGCGGGACGCTCCCCGCGGGGGCGAGCTCGATCCGGGCATCGAGCGCCGGCTGGCCCGCGCCCTCCAGGAGGAGGCGAGCCGCGAGGGCGCCGGCCCGGAGGCCGGGGACGAAGAGTCCGCCCGGCGGCGCGAGGAGGCGGTCGGCGAGGCGGTCCGGAGCATCGCCGGCTCGCTCGCCGACGGTCGGTTCGACCGCGCCCTCAGCGAGCTCGAGCTCGCCCGCAAGCTCTATGGCGAGCATGCCGAGCTCGACCGGCTGGCCGAGCGGGCGGACAAGGCGATCGCCGCCGACCGGGCGTTGCAGGATCGCGGCGGCGCCGAGGGTTGACCCGAGGCGGAGGCCGCGTCAGCTCCGCGGCGCGACCAGCTCCACCACCACCGGCCCCCGCGCACGACACATGCAGGCCAGGCGGTGCTCGCCGGGCGCGAGCGAGCAGAGCTCCTCCAGGGTCTCGGCCTCCGAGCCCTCGAGCGGGCCGAGGTGCTCGGCGCCGGAGAGGATGCGGATCGGGTCGCTGCCGCAGATCCCGGCGTGACACTCGGCATTGATCGGCAGGCCGTGCTCCTCGGCGGCCTCGCAGATAGTCTGGCCGGGCTTGAGCGCCACTGTCTTGCCGGCGGACTCGAAGGTGACCTGGGGAGAGGCGGCGGCCGGAGCGGCGACCGCGGAGGCGGCGGCCGGAGCGGCGGTCGGGGACGCGGCAGCGGGAGCGGCCTCGGAGGCGCGCGGCGGCACCGCCACCTCCCGTACGGCATCCGGGGCAGGCGCTGGCGCCGGTGCGAGCGCGGCTCCCGGAAGCGCTCCCCCCGTCGGCACGTAGCGTAGGGTCTCCCGCCCCAGGCGCAGCTCGTCCCCCGGCCGCAGGACGGCGGCCGTTTTGACCTTCACCCAGGTGCCGTTGACGCTCTTGAGGTCCTTGAGCTGGACGCGCCCCTCCCGGACCGAGACTGCGAAGTGCCGGCGGGAGAGGCTGGGATCGGCGGCGTCGAGGACCGCGTCCGGGGCGTCGCGGCCGAAGATCCTGGCCTCCTCCCCCACCGGGTGGCGCCCCTGCTCGGTCCCCCGATGATCGAAGTGGCGGAGCTCCCAACCCGCTCCGCTTCCCGGTTCGCCACCGTCTCCCGGCGCGGCCGCCTGCGCCAGCACCAGGAACTGCCGCCCGGCCCGGAACACCGCCCCGGCCGGAAGCTCGGTGTGCTCGCCCGGGAGGGCCCTGAGGAAGACGCCGGTCGCCCCGCCGTCATCCCGGAGCACCGGTCCTCCCTCCCCAGGGGCGATCGATGCGTGGCGCTCCGAGAGCGCAGCATCGTCGGGAAAGCGCAGGTCGGCGCCCTCGCCGCGGCCGATCGTGAACGCGACTCCCGAGGGGAGCGGGTACTCCGCCTCCTCGACTCCGCCCGGGAGAATCCGCACCAGGCGGGCCTCCTCCGGCTCCGGCAGCGCCTCCTCGCCCGGCGGGCCGGCGGGCTCCGCCGAGAGCTCCCCGGTCTCCCTGGGGATCGGCGCCGCACCCTCCGGCGTCCGGCCGCCCTCCTCCGCCGGCTCGGCGTCGCGCACCTCCACCCGGATCTCGGTCGCCCCGGCGACCTTCTGGGCCACGACCTCGGCCACCAGCACCCCGTCGCGCAGCGCGCTCTTGATGTTCCCCCGGTGTTTGACCTCCCGGTAGGTGGCGGGGTCGGCCGCGAAGTCGTCGGTCTCGAAATAGGCCTGCGACAGCATGTCGCCGACCAGGAACACCCCGGGCTGAACGGACTCGAGGTGGCGGGTGACCAGCATGCGCTTGCGCTCGCCGCCGGCGACCGGGACCATGGGGATCCTCAACTGGGCCAGGAAGCCCTCGGGGATATCCTCCCCGATGCAGGCGATGCAGCACTCCTTGCGGAACTCGAGGTGCACCGTCTCGTGAGGGCGCCCGTCGAGGCAGCGGCGGTCGACGCGGATCGCCAGGTACTCTTCACGGTCGTCCCCCACCACCACCGCGGTCGGCTCGGAGAGCGGATGGTAGCGGATGTTGCCGTGACCCAGGTAGGCCTCGAAGAAGACTTCGGCCAGGGCCTTCGAGACCCGCGGGAGGCGGTCCCCCCGGTAGCTCCAATAGACGGCGGTCGGATCCTCGGCCGCGACCTTGGCGGCGGAGATGGCGATCACCGCCTCGGCCGCCGAGGTCCCGCCGCCGACCACACAGGCCGGCCGGCCGAGGTAGAGGGCCGGGTCGCTCAGCCGGTAGGCGATGCCGTCGGTGTTGCCCGGGATGTCGAAGCGCCGGGGCACCCCCCGGCCGATCGCGACGGCGACCGCGCGCGCGAGGAACCGCCGCTCCTCGCGGGCGTTGTGGTCCCAGACCAGCGCCCGCCACACCCCCTCGGCCTCGCGCTCGAGGCCGGTGAGCTCGAGCCCCACCTGGACCGGCACCTCGTGCTCCAGGTAGAACCGCTTCCAGCGCTGATGCATCTCGTCCTTGTCGATCGGCTGGAAGTGCAACTTGCGACAGAGCTCGCCGCCGTCGGGGAAGCGCATCCGGTCGCCGCCGCCGAAGTCGGGGAGGATGAGCTTGTCCTTCGAGTAGTCCCGGATCCGCTTGAGGACGTCGTCGTAGTCGATGACCAGGGCCGAGAGACCGAGCTCCCGGGCGCGGAACGCGGCCATGGTGCCGCCGGGTCCGCCGCCCACGACCAGCAGGTCCAGAACCTCCGGCAGAACCCGCGGCAGCTCCCGCATGATCGTGAACCCGGTCGTCTCCGGCGCCATCGTCAGCTCCTTCCTCCACCGGACAGGTCGATCTTCCCGCGCGCCAGCCGCGCGAGGACCGATCCGAGCTCGAGCTCGGAGCCCGCGGCGAGAACGGTCGCGGTGCCGGGCTCGAGGTCCACGCCGTCGATCCGCGTGCCGTTGGTGCTTCCGAGGTCGATCACGCGGACAGTGTCGGGCCCCACCAGCAGCCGGGCGTGGGCACGGGAGAGAGTGGGGCTCTCGACCACGACGTCGGCTTCGGCGCCGCGGCCCACGAGGTGCTCCCCGGGGCCGAGGCGGTGGCGCGCCGCACCGCCTGCGGCGGTCTCGACCTCGAGGTAGAAGCCCTCCTCGTGCTCCTCGGTCCTCGCCGGAGCCGAGGCGGCCGCCGGCGGCTCGGCTCCCAGCTCGGGCAGCGGGAGCGAGAAGTCGGCGTCGACCACGGTTCGCCCGCCCGCCACCTCGGCGCTCGCGGCCGGCTCCGCTTCGCCGAGCGCCTCCGCCGGCAGCACGAAGTCCGCCGCGTCCTCGTACATCGTCCGACCCCGATCCTCGGCCGCCACCGGTTCCGCCAGGACCGGCGGCAGGACCGGCGGCTCGGCGTCGGCGAAGGTCCGCCCTGCGGCCGCCGCCGCGGCATCGAGCTCCGGCGGCGGCGCTTCCCCCAGGGCGAGGTCGAGCTCGGTGCGCCAGGGTCCGTCCCCCTCGATGGTCTGGAACACCAGCTCGCCCACCCCGGCCAGGTCGATCACCTCTAGGCGCTCCAGCTTCTCCGGCTCGCGCACCCGCAAGCCGGCCACGAAGGTACCGTTGCGGCTGCCCAGGTCCTCGATCAGGTAGCAGCCCTCGTCCGGGTCGAAGAAGACCCGCGCGTGCCGGGCGGAGACCGCCGAGTCGGGCAGCACCACGGCGTTGTCGGGGCTTCGCCCGAGGGTGGCCTCTTGGCCGATCACGACGCTCAGTCCGGCGAAGGTCCCGGTCCGGGAGAACAGGCGCGCACGCACGCTGAGATCCTCAGTCGCCCGCCGCCGAGCGGTAGACCACCAACCCGGCGTGGCGGCTTCGCCCGGGGTGGAACTGATGGCAGGTCACGCAGGCGCTCGACGCCCCGGCCGGAGTATGGCACTCCCGGCAGACGGCGATCGCCGGCAGGTTGTGGGTCTCGGCGGCGTCGGTCGGGTCGTCCTCCCCCTTGGGCTCGCCGGCGAGGATCTTCGGGATCGCGCCGTGGCACCCGAGGCACGACGGCAGCTGCACGATGTGGGCGCGGTGGTCGAACTCGGCCCGGATGAGCGTGCGCTGGTCCTTCTGCACCCGCTGGATGGCGGCGTCGGAGACGACGTGGCACTGCCGGCAGGGCTCGGTCAGGTCGAGCGCGAGCCGCTTGAGCTCCATCACCCGCTCCTCGGAGAGGCCTGGGGCGTAACCCGGCTGCCGGCCCGAGCCGGGCACGAACGGCGCCGTCGAGGCGGTGCCCTCACCGCGCTCGACCCGCTCTTCGGCCACGGCCAGGAGCTCCTCGAGCCGGCGGAGCTCCTCCTGGACCTCCGGGCCCGGGAGGCTCCGGAGCTCGGCCGCGCGCTCCCGGAGGGTCGCGATCGCCTCCCGGTAGAGGGCGTCCCCCCCGGCCAGGACCGTTCCCTCGTCGACCCCGGTCGAAAGCAGCGCGGCGAGGCCCAGGTCGCCGTAGAGGGTCGCCCGGATCCGGCGCAGGTTCTCGAGGATCCAGGGATCCTCGTGGTAGACCGGCCGCTTGGCGACCGTACCGCCGGCCTCGCGAACCTCGTCGGGATTGGTGAAGAGAGCCCAGCGGACCCCCGGCCCCCACTCCCGCTGGAGCGCCGAGAGCGTCAACACCCCGGGGCGCGCGGGGTCGGCGGGATCACCGGCCGGCAGCCTCGGCGTGGCACTGGTCGCCGTGAGGTGGCAGGCGTCGCAATGGCGGTCGAAATCGAGCGGCCGAAACCCGCGCCCCCGGTCGTCCGGCTCGTGGCACTGGAGGCAGGAGCGCTCCGGGTTACCGAGACCCAGGCGCTTGGTCACCTCCGCGACATGGATCCGGTGGGGAAAACGGAGATTGGGATCATCCCGGAGACCGTCCCGGATGACCTCGACCTCCGGGTGGCCGCCGCCGAAGGAGCCGAAGGCGTGGCAGCCCGTACACCGGGCGTCGGGGACCCGGGTGAGCGCCGCCCGGCGCCCGCCGTGCTCGGCGTGGCAGGAAGCGCACGGCAGCTCCCGGCCGACCGCCCGGGCCGCGGCCGGGGTCGCCGTGGGGGCCTCCGCGCCGGCCGCGACGGGCGCCGGCCGGCGGTAGGCGTAGTGGGCGGCGTAGCGGTACTCTTCCGGCCCCTCCCCCACCCGCCCGTGGCACGCGAGGCACCCGGCGGCCGCCGGAGCCTCGAAGCCGCCGTGGCAGGCGCCGCAGTTGGCCTCGAAGTTGGCATGGCTCGAAGACAGCGGTCCGGGCGAGACCGGGGTCCGGTCGCCGAGGGCGAACGAGGCGCCGAGCCAGGCCAGGGCGCCCAGGCAGCCGGCGAAGCCGGCGCCCAGGAGCCAGCGCCGTGGGCTGCGGGTGACGTAGGCGCCGGCGACGGGTAGCCGCGCGCCGCCGAAGGAGCCTTTGCCGGGCCGTGCCTTCTTCGCCATGGTCGTAGGTCGCGCGCTCGCTCTCGCCGCCGGGCTTCAGAAGTACCACACCGCCAGTAAGTGGACCGCCACCAGGAGCAGCAGCACGAGCGACGGCGGGACGTGGGCGTAGAGCCACCAGCGCAGCGGCCGCTGAAGGGTGTAGTGAGCGTCGAGCTCGAGCTTGGTCCGCACCACCGAGCGCAGCTCGTCGAGTACCCCGCGCCCCTCGGCCGGGAGCCGGCCGGCCAGGTAGTCCAGCTCGCGCAGGCGGTTGGCGATGCCACCCGTGACGTCGGCGAAGTAGATCCACCGGAAGCGGGGCGCCGCCAGCAGCGGGGCGAGGCTCCGCCGGTAGAGGTCCCGCACCGGCCCGGGCGCCGCCGCCACCAGCTCCTCCGCGCGCCGGCGGAGGACCGCCGCGAGCTCGGGAATGCGCTCGTAGAGCACTTCGGTCGTGAGCGCGGAGGCGAGCACCCGAGGGAGCCACTTCCGGACCGCCACCCCGGCGAGGCCGCTCGCCGCCACCCACAGGCTGAGGCCCATCAGCCAGCGGTTCAGGCCGCTCCGGGGCCACTCGAAGCCGGCGTGCATCAGCACCAGCAGGGCGAACAGCGTGCCGCCGTAGACGTGGAGCTGGACCCAGGTCTGGGTCCGGCCGAGACCCGAGCGGAAGGTCCTCCGGCGGGCCGCGAGCGACCCGGCGCCCGCCAGCAGCAAGGTCGCCAGCGTGCCGTAGGTCAGCCCCCAGGGCGAGGCCGCTCGTGGCTCCGCCACCGTGAGGTTTAAGGCGTACACGAGCAGCAGGAGCGCCGCGGCGGCGAGGAAGCCCAAGAGCCATTCGGGCCGCTGAGCCCACCGGCCGGCGCCGGCTGCGAGCGTCGCCTTCGAGATCCTCATCGCGGCCTCATCGCCGGAGCAGCCCTTCGAACTCCTCGAGGCTCCCGATCCGGTAGGCGCAGCCGTTGGGGCAGCTCTCGACACAGGCGGGCCCTCCCTCCCTCGTGTAGCAGAGGTCGCACTTGCTCGCCACCAGTCGGTCCTTGCCCCGGAGCCCCTCGGGGATCATGTCGTCCGGCCAGGTCGCGCCGGTCTCGTGCATCACGATGGCGTCGTAGGGGCAGGCACGGGCGCAGCTCCCGCAGCCGATGCAGATCGTCTCGTCGACCGCCACCACCTGGCCGAAGCCGGTCCGGTGGATGGCGCCCGTCGGGCAGCCCACCAGGCAGACCGGATCACGGCAGTGGTAGCAGGCGCTCGCGATCTGGAGGTTGGCGAGCTTGTCCCCTTCGCGGATGAAGCGGGCGCGGCCGCCGTGGGTCCGCTCGCAGGCCCGGACGCAGTCGTCGCACCGGGTGCAGGCCGCCAGGTCGATGACCAGCATGGCGCTCCCCTGCACCAACCCGGTGTCGACGGCGGTCTCGAGCAGCTCGGCGTGGGCCAGGTCCCGGCGGCTGAAGCCGGTTTCCCGGATGCGGTCGACCGCCGAGCGCCAGAGCCGCTTCTCCACTTCCGGGAACTGGCGGAGCATCTGAACGAGCTCGCCCCGAGGCAGGCGCACGAGCTCGGCATACTCGACCGAGGTGGCGCTCGCGGTCCAGCCCCGGGAGTCGTCGACCAGGAGCTCGACCTCGCCCAGGGTCATCCCCTTCGACAGGTAGTTGACCGTGATCTCACCCTGGTCGAGGCGCTGGGTGAGCTGGAGGAATCCGGAGCGCACCAGGAAGAGCCCGTCGACCGGCTCGCCTTCGCGGGTCAGCGCCTCTCCGGGCTCGAGCGAGACTAGGTCCACGACCTCCCGGATGGCGGCGAGGAAGACCGGCGGGCAGCCGTGGAAGAGGGGTGTCGCGTCGAGCTGGCCGGCGAGGGAGCGGCGGCGGTAGGCCGCGTCCAGGCGCTCCTTGAGGGCCTCCGACTTGCGCCGCATCGCCCGGAGCGCCGGCATCCGGAGGTGGACAAGGGTGGCCTCGGAAGCGGTCCGGGCGGTGACCGACTGGGGCCAGCCGCTCATCGCGCCGATCTCGCCGAAAAGCTCGCCGGGCCCCAGGGTCTCGCGGCTCCCGCGCGGCAGGTCGAAGTCGAGGGCGGCGAGGAAGGTGATCTCCCCCGGCTTGGCCGCGCGCTGCGCCAGGACGGTCCCCCGCGGCAGCGAGCCGGTGTCTCCGCCATCGTCCAAGCCCTCCTCCCCCCCCGGCGGTCGCGCCAGGGAGGCGAGCCGCGGCACCTCGAAGAAGCCGGTCCGGTGGAGGTCGAAGATCGGCTGGTCCGCCGCGCCGCCCGCTCCGAGGCTCACCTCGACCTCGCCTTCGACGACGAAGAAGGCGAGGTCGATATAGGCCCCCTCCTCGAACAGCACGGCCCCCGGGCGCCAGCGGCCGATCGAGACGTCCGGCCCGATCCGCTCGAGGAAGGCATCGTCGTAGGCGTCGAAGAGCGCGATCCCCCGGAGGGTCGCGAGCGACGGCTGCTCGGAGAGCGACTCGAGCCCGGTGCGCTCGCCGAACGACGACCACCGGTCACGGTAGAGCTCGCGCCGCTTGAGGAAGGTGCGGCCGACCTCTGGCTCGGCGTGATCCGTCATCCGCCCCCTCCGGTGGCGGCGAACAGCGCGTCGATGCGCTCCTTCACCAGCAGCAGGAGCTCGTCGAGCGGGCGATCGGCGGCGTCTGCGGGGAGCGCTTCGAGATCGATCGGGGCTGCCCACCCGGAGGTCGGCCCGGCCAGCGGCGCTCCGCCGGCGGTCGAAGCCCCAGCGCCCGGGACGAACGCCGGACGCGCCGCCGGGATCGACCGGGCGCCGTAGCCGCTCGCCGGCCCGGTGAGCCCGCCCGGGCCGCTGCCGGTCCCGGCGCTCCGCGAAGCAGCAGTGCCAGCGGCGCTACGGACGACCGCCGGGTCGAGCCGGGCCACCCGCACCTGGGGCACCGGCCCGCGGCTCTGGAGGGTCTGGCGGTAGGCGGCGCCGAGGGCCGTCGCTGCCGGCTGGGGGCGGTCCCAGTGGACGATCTTGGCGCTCCGCTCGGCCAGCTCGAATCCCTCCGACCCCGGCGGATGGCCGCTCGCGAGGAGCCGGGGGTCGGTTACGTAATGGCAGCTCGAGCAGGCCCGGGCCCGGGTGGCCGGGTCGCCGAGATCTGCCATGCCGAGCCTTCGGCGCTCGGCCGGGCTCGCCTCCTGGTGGCTTTTGAGGTACTCACCGGCGGGGCCGTGGCAGTGCTCACAGCTCACCCCGTCGGCCACCTCCCAGGCCTCGTCGCCGGTGGGGACCGTGCCGTGGCAGCCCATGCACACCGAGCCCCCTTTGACCATCAGCTCGCCCGCGGCGCGCCCGTAGTAGAGCGTGGCGATCTCGACCGCCTTCGGCCGGCGCTCGAGGAGTGGCCGCGCGGAGCGGTTGTGGGGATCGCGAAACCACCACTCGGTCTGGCGGGCGTGGCGGTGGCAGGAGCCGCACTCGCCCGCGCCTACGACCCGCGCCCTGCCGAGAGGCTCCCGGATCCGCTTGCGCAGCTCCCCCTCGACCGCCGGGATCGCCGGGCGGGCAGGCCCCGGTGCGGACGCCGGGGTCGCGCCGCCACCGCTGGCCGCGGCGCCCGCGTCCGGCGCGGGGCCTCCGGCGGCCTCCGGCGCGGCGGCGAGCAGCTCGGCGAAGGGGTCGGCCGCCTCCCCCTCCCCACCCTCGACCGCGGCGCCGGTGCCGCCGGCGAGAACGGCATCGAGAGCGCCGAGCCGGCTCCCGTCGTGCGCCTCGCTGAAGCTCCTCGCCGCCTCAGCCAGCCGCTCGAACCCATGCGTGAGCTCGGCCCGGTTGCCGGCCTCGAGCCGGAGCCCTCCGGCGGTCGCGAGGAGCCGATCGACCTCGGGCACCGAGACCACGCGCCCGATCCGGGAGAGGTCGCGGAGCGCCCGCTCTGCGCGGCGGACCAGGGCTCGCGCGTAGCCGCTCTCGGCGTTGCCTGCCGCCGCCAGCGCCCGCAGGCCGTGCTCGAGCTCGAGCGCCGGCCCGAGCACCGCGAGCTTGCGCCGGAGCTCGGGCGGCAGGGGGGCGTTTCCCGAGCGGCCGGAGGCCACGAAGTTGTGGCGGATCGCGTCGATCCGGGCCGCCAGGTCGAAGCTCCCGCCGGAGGTGTGACCGCCGGTCTCGACCAGCGTCTCCTCGGGCACCAGGTGGCAGCCGTAGCAGCGCGCCACGAGGTCGTAGATCCGCTCCGGGGTGTACATGCCGAGGGCGACGTTGCGCTCGACCCGCTCCCGGCGCTGGGCAGCGCTCTCGGCCGCGCGCCGGACCCGCTGGCCCTGGAAGGTGTTGTGGACCGTGATCCAGCCGCGCGCCACGCCGTGGCAGGACTCGCAGGAGACCCCCGCGAAGGCCGTGACCCGGCCGCCGGAGAGCGTAGGGGTGAAGTGGCAGCTCAGACAGAGGCTGTCGTGCCGGATCAGGCGCACACCGAGCTTGCCGGCGATCTCCTGGGCCCGGGGCCGACGATTGAGCGGCTCCTCGGAGGCGTAGAGCCTGGCGTGGGCCGTCTCCCTCCAGACCGCAAACTCGGAGTCGTGGCACTCGCCGCAGGCCTCGGGACCGACGGTCATCGCCGGGTCGAGTCGGGTCGCGGAGGCCCCCGGTGGGGGCCCGGCCGCGAGGGGGATCAGGGTCGCACCGACGAGCACCAGCCTACGGATCACTCGCCCTCCAGGTTCACCAGGAGCTGGGCGGCGGCGGCGCGCACCGCCTCGCCCGTGGCCGCGGCCAGGGCCTCCGGGTCGAGCGCCACTCCCTCCTCCCGGACCCTGCCCCGTGCCGGCGCCGAGGTGGCGCTGCCGGTGGCCGTGGCCGGGAGGAACCGGCTGCCCTCCCGGTCGACGAGGCGGATCTGGACGGTCACCATGGTGGTCGTCTCGGCCCGACCGGCGAGGCCCGTCACGCGCTCGTCCCGAGCCGTCCGGACCTCGACCAGCTCGCCGTAGAGCAGCCAGCGGGCCTCCGCCGGCGCATCGGCGTCGCCGGAGCGGGCGCGGAAGTCGGCGATACGGGCGGCCATCTCGGCCTTCTCCTCGACGAAGCGGAAGCGACCTGAATCGTAGAGGGCGTCGGCGATCCGCTGGGAGATCCCGAGCCCGGCCCGGGCCTCGAGGAGCTCGGGATGGCGCTCGGCGACCTTCTCCGACAGGCCGAAGCTCGCCACGTAGGCGGTGAGCCGCTCGCCGGAGGCCGCGGCCGGCGCCGCCGGCGCCTCCCGGCTCCGCCAGGTGGGCTCGACGGCAGCGTCGTCGCGGACCGTGGTGGCGCAGGCCGCCACGGCGAAGAGGACGGCCGCGAGGAGCGGTAGCACCCGCCGCTTCACGGCGCCACCCAGACCGACACCAGGTGCCTCAGGGCCTCCAGGTAGTCGTCCCGGCGGCAGTCGCGGCAGGTCACCTCGCAGCCGGCCGCGAGCTCCCCCTGCTCGACGCCGACCGAGCGCACCGCGAGCGAGGAGGTCGTCCCCGCCTCGCGGAGCGAGCCGAAGACCAGGAAGCGGACGTTGGCGAGCCGGCCGAGCCGGACCGCGGTCTCCCCTTCGGTCGCCCCCGTCGTCTGCAGCCAGAGCTCGTCCAGGACCGCCGCGATCCGCTCGCGCTCGGCAACGGTGAAGCCGGCGCCCCGGAGCTCGAGGGCGAGGGCGCCGGTCAGCATGCCGTTGACCTCCGAGTCGGCGCCGTCGAAGGCGACGACCGCGAAGGGTCGTCCGGCCAGGGCGGCCGGATCGAGCGGGCTCGCGCACTCGACGACGTACTCGGCGATCGAGTACGGGTCCCGGCTGGCGAACCGCCGCTGCCCGCCCGCGGCCTCCTCGGTGAGGCGCATGGGCCGGTCGCCGAGGACCACGCCGTCGGCCGCCAGCACCACCCGCTCCAGGCCCGCAAGGAGCTCCTGCACTTCGAGCTTGCCACTGCGCGTATTGTAGATCCTGAGCTCCCGGCGGTTGAGGTGGAGCTCCTCCCCGACCAGCAGGGCGTGCTCGCCGTGCTCGGTGAGCGCCAGGTCCCGGGGCAGGAACGGCCCCAGGTCGATCGACTTGACGCTCTCGCCCGACTTCGGGTTGACGACCGCCAGCCGGTGCTCCCGCTCCACGTCTTTGGGGTGGATCCCGGAGCCCGGGGCGAGGGCGCTCCGCCCCCGGACCGAGACCCGTTCCCGGGCGAGGGCGACGACGAGCTGGTTGGTGGCCGGGGAGATCCCGGCGAGGAGCACCTTCTCGAACCGCTCGGCGAGCCGGACGGAGTAGACGCGAGTGCCGTCGGCGATCCGCTCCAAGCTTCCGCCGGTGACCAGGTAGACGTCGCCGCTCCGGCCCTCGAACCGGCACTCGGCGCCGGCGCAGGCCGGGAAGGCCGCGGGCTCCCAGCCGGGAGCCGGCCGGAGCTCAACCGGCCGCAGGGGCTGGGACCCTGCCAGGCCGATCGCCAGGGCGAGAAGCGCCGCGCTCTTCACGCCTGGACGGGCGCGCATCAGAACAGGAAAGTGATGCCGGCCACCGAGCGGACCACGCCGCCGTCGACGTCGCTCCCGACCGCCACGCCGTAGCCGCCCTCCCAGAAGAAGGCCGCGCGCTCGTTGAGGTAGGACTTGAAGCCGAAAGCGCCGTCCACGAAGCCGTTGCCGAAGTCGTCGAGAACGCCGAAGTAGCCGGCCCGGGCGTAGAAGGTCCTGACGCTCGCGGGCGAGAAGTAGTAGGCGCCGAAGACCTCCGCGGTCAGGTTCTCGTCGATGTCGTCCACCGGCCCTCCGACTCCCAGCCCGCCGCCCACCTGCACTGACTCGGTCACGAAGCGGCCGTAGCGGGCATTGGCCACCAGGATGCCGTCCACGTTGCCCTCGGTGGGCTTGAAATAGGCGGCGAAGAACCCCAGCTCCTGCTCTCCGCCCTCGGTCTGGGCCCGCGCCTCCGTGGCGAAGCCCGCGGCCAGGAACACTCCGATCAGAACGGCGCACACTCTCTGCATGGTCGTCTCCTATTTGACATGAATTCGAAAGCTACGAACCCGTGTCCTTAAGTGTAACCGACTGCACGGAGAATGCTCAAGCCGCCGGCGGTCATCGCCCGGACTCCCATTCTGGCATCAGCCGGTCGAAGGCGTCGACCAGCGCCCGGTCGACCGCCTGGGCCGGCCCGGCTTGGTCGAAGGCCACCTCGTCTCCCCGGTACTGGACCCCGGCGCTCATCACCCGGGTGACGCTGCGGCCGGTGCCCTCCCGGCACAGGCTGGGCGCGCCCTGGCGGTGGAGGCAGAGCCGTACCGAGGCCCGGTAGGCCCAGCGCCTGCCTCCCGCGACGCCGCTCACCCGGTCCCGCGTAACCCCCATCGAGTCCAGGCTGCCGTGGGCGATCCATTCGGCGCCCGTCGCTTCGTGCCAGCGGTCGAGCCCCGCGTCCCCGGAAGGCTCCTCCGCCGACCCCCGCTCACGGAGCCAGTAGCCCCCGACCGCCTCCCGCACCGACGGTGCGAGCTCACGCTCCTCCAGGGTCTCGAAGGCGCCGCTGTCGGCGAGCATCTGGGACAGCCGCCCCCGCAACCCCATGCCGAGGCGCCTTTCCCGCCAGGCCTCCTCCTCGAGCGTCGTCTCGAGGCCGACCACCAACACGGTGGGTCGGCCGCCTCGGCCGGCGGGCTCCGGCGGGCTCACGGCCCGGACCCCGGTCGCGCACGCGGCGAGGGCCGCCGCCCCGGCGATGGCGAGTGCGGCGCGCCCGGTCATGGCACCCCCGCCATCAGAACCTCGTCGAGCTCCCCAGAGAGTAGGTCAGGCTGTCGAGCTCGTCGATCCCCTCGAGCACCCGCGCCCCCAGGGTGAGGGTGAAGCGCGGTGAGAAGTAGACGCTGAACATCCCACCGCCGGTGAAGAAGGTGTCGTCGTCGATCTCGGGCTCGATGACGTTGACGGCGTAGAGCTCGAAGTCGAGGGCGAAGCGCTCGCCCAGCGGAAAGCCGTACGCCGCACCGGCGCCGAAGTTGATCAGGTCGTCCTCGAGCTCGTCGGAGGTCTGGTACTGGCCGAGGATGCCGCCGGAGAGAACCTGGCCACCGGCGAAGTAGCGAGCGAAGGCGAGCCGGGCCCCTCCCCCGACGAGGGTGTCGTCTACCGGGCCGCTCACGTCGCTCACCGTGCCGAAAGCCCCCCAGCTCCAGGCGGTGGCGCCGGCGCCCAGGGTGTGGCCGACGCTGAGCTGGCCGTTGAGGAGCCCGGTCGAGTCGCCGCCGTCAGGGCTCGCGTCCTGATAGCTCGCGGCGGCCCCGAGGAGGATCCCGGTCTCGGTCTCCCTCAGCCAGTCGAAGCGGATGCCTGTGGTCTCCCCGTCCAGGCCGCCGAGCTCCCAGCTCTCGTACTCGAGGGCGGTCGTGATCTCGGACAACGGGATCCGGTAGCGATCCGCTCCGTCTTCCTCCCCGTCCTCAGCCGCGTCGTCAGCCTCCTCGCCGTCCTCATCATCGCCGTCGCCGTCGGCCGCTTCACCCGCCGCCGCCGCGGCGGCCATGAGGTCGCGCGCCGCCATCCGCGCGGTCGCCGGGCGGACGATCTGGGAGCGGAACTGGCCGTAGCCCGCGAGGGTCAGGAGCTGCTGGCCGACGGGACCGGTGAGGGCCGCGGGCTCGGGGCAGATGGCGTTGACGGTGTAGCCGAGCTCCTCGCATGCGAAGTCGGCCGGCAAGCTCGACCAGCAGTAGTCGTCGCCGGCCGGATCGCCACCCGGTCGCAGGTGGCAGTGGCGCGCCTCGAAGCCGCGCTCCAGTCCGCAGAAGCGGCCGATGCAGATCTCCCCCTGCCGCTGCTGCCCGAACGACGGGAGCGCCAGGAGGGTGGAGACCGCGAGGGCGGTCAGCAGTGTGCGACGCAACCTGGTCATCGGCGTCATCTCCCATCCGTATCGTGGTTCGCGGGCTCGGCGGATTTCTGCCTCGGCAAGGCCATGGGTCCCGTCACTCCCCCGAGTCTCCGGCCGGGGGACCGGCGGGCTTGAACCGCCGCATCAGGGTCTCGACCGCCGCCGCCAGGGCCGCGTCGGTGGCGAGCCCCACCGTCGACCGGGCGAAGGCCACCTCGCTCTCGGTGCCGAGAACGTCGCCCACGCGCCGCACCTCGCCCGTGCCCGACGCCGGGAGGTACTCGGAGGTCTCGACGTCGACCAGCCGGATCTGGATCGAGATCCGGGTCTCGGCCGTGGCGGTGCCGAGCCGCTGGAGGCCGAAGTCGTAGACCTCGCCGTAGAGGACGTAGCGCGCCCCCAGAAGGCGGCCGTGCCGGACCGCGGACTCGGCCGAGACCGCCCCGGTCGAGGACACCCACTGCCGGTCGATCAGGTCGGCCACCACCTCGGGCTTCTCCTCGACGAAGCGGAAGCGACCGGTGTCGAACAGGTGGTCGACCAGCAGGTTGTGGACGCCAAGGCCGACGCTGCGCTCGGCGAGCTGGGGGTAGCGCGCGCTCGTCGCCTCGGTGAGCCCCAGGGGGAGGACGGCGATCGGGATCGGGGGCGCATCGGCCGGAATCGCGGGGCGCCCCGTGGGACCTTCCTCCGGCTCGGCGGACCCCTCGGCCACCGCTGCATTCGGGCCGCCGGCGCACCCCGCGGACAGGATGAGGACGGCCATCAGGGTCACGAGCCTGGTCATCTGCTTCCCCCTCTCCCCTTCGGCGGCTCGCCGGTAGCGCTCAGTGCGAGGACCTGGACGGCAGCGCGACGACCCGCCTCCGCGGCGGCCTCGGCGAGGGCGGTGAGCTCGCTGGGGGCGAGCTTCCCCTGGCTGTCGCCGGTGCCCACTTCGACGGTGCCGGCCCCCAGGAGCCGCCCGTTGGCCCCGTCGTACGCGCGCAGGTCGAGCACGGCCCGGCCGGTGTAGAAGCGGCCGACGCTCGGCTGCGCCTCCCCCTCGAAGCGCCCCACCACCACGACCGAGGCGCGGTAGCGCCGGCCGGCCTCGGCGATCCGGCCCGGACCGGCGCCGGCGAGGTCGAGCCCCGAGGAGCCGGCACCGGGAGCGACCGCTTCATGGCCGCCGGCGATCAGCTCGTCGAGGAGCGCGCTCTCGGCCGCCCGGGCCGCGCCGGCCGGCTCGCCGGCGACCGCCAGCAGGAAGCGAGGGGAGCCGGCCGGCGCCGGGGCCGGACCGGGATTCGGCGGGCCGGGCGCCGGCACGGGCGCCGAGGCGGTCTCGGTGGCCGAGTCTCCGGTCCCACCGGTCGACGGCAGCGGGAGCGGAATGGCGTCGGCTGCCGTCGCGCCGAGCGCGCCGTTCGGCGCGCCGGTCGCCGCCCCCTCGTCCCCGGGCTCCCCTGCCTCCGGCTCACCGTGGTCCGCGGCCGCGACCGGGTCCGGGTCGAGCCCGACCTCGAGAGCCTCGGGCTCCCCGCCCGCATCCGGCCGGAGGGACCAGAGCGCCAGCGCCACCGCCGCCACCAGGACGGCGGCCAGCGCGATCCACGAGGCGGTCCTCGGCGGGAGCCGGACCGCCGTCCGATAGGTGCCTCCCGCGGAGTCGCCGCCGGCGGGCGGCGAGCTCGGGACGACCCGCGTGGGCACCGCCAGGACCGTGGGCGCCAAGCGGGCCGGGTCCACCTGCTCATCGCCGGGCCGCCCGGTCCCGGCCAGGCCCGAGCGGACGGCCCGGAGCTCGGCGATTACCGGCGCGAGGCCGGGGTAGCGGGCGTCCGGGTCCTTGGCCAGGCAGCGGTCGATCACCGCCGCCAGCCGTTCCGGGCATTCGGGCCAGGCCGCCGGCAGCGGCGCGTGCACCTCGTGGGCTATCTGGTAGAGCACCGCCGACAGGCTTTCGCCTTCGAACGGCCGCCGGTAGGAGAGCAGCTCGTAGGCCAGGACGCCGAACGAGAAGATGTCCGCCCGCCGGTCCACGGGCTCGCCCCGGAGCTGCTCTGGCGGCAGGTAGCCGGCGGTCCCCATGGTCATCCCGGTCCGGGTGAGCTGGTCTTCAGCCGACAGCAGCTTGGCGATGCCGAAGTCCATGATCTTGATCCGGCCGCCGTCGACCACCCGCATGTTGGCGGGCTTGATGTCGCGATGGACGATCTCCCGCGAATGGGCGTAGTCGAGGGCTTCGGCGATCTCGATCAACCATTCGAGGCGGCGCTCGCGATCGACCGGGTCGCGCCGGGCGATGACCCGGTCGAGGTCCTCCCCCGGGAGAAACTCCTGGACCAGGTAAGAGCGCCCGCCTTCGGTGCCGAAGTCGAAGACGGTGGTGATGCCGGAGTGCTGGAGGCCGGCGGCGATCTCCGCCTCACGAAGGAACCGCGCCCGGAGCTCCGGGTCGGGGGCCGAGAGAGTCTTGATCGCGACCGGGCGCTTCAGGTCCGGGTCGCGGCCCCGATAGACCGTCCCGAACCCGCCTTCGCCGATCTGCTCTTGAACCTCATACTTCCCGAAGCTCTTCGGCGTCATGTCGTCTCGCAGCTCCAAAGCTGTCTCGCCCCTGTCCTCCCAACGCTCATCGAGTCATCCCACTCTCATTCGCTCCTGCTTCCACCCGGGCCGCTGGTCGAGCCGCTCCGGCGAGAACCGCGGCTTCGATGTACTCCCGGGCTCCTCAGAACTTCCTCCGGAGCTCGACCCGCACGCCGTAGAGGTTCTCGCGGTCCGCCAGCCAGCCGTGCATGGCGTCGGCGCGGACGATCCAGGCGTTGGTCACCGGCTTCTGCCAGCGGATCCCGAGGGCGTACTCGTCGCCCAGGGCCTCGGTCACGCCGCCGCCGATCCTCTGGACCACCGCCCCCTCGATCACGATCTGCTGATCGAGGGCGAAGAGGTACTGGACGCCCAGGGCGCCGCCGAAGGCGTCGTGGGCGCGGTCGTCTAGCTTGGGGTAGCCGGTCAGGCCGTCGGTCTCGAAGTTGATGCCGGTGTTCTTGAGCACCCCGCCCGCGTCCGCCGCCCGCACCAGCGCCTGGGGCCGGTCGAAGCCCGCGAACAGGTTCAGGTAGGGAACCAGGGTATACGGCCGGGAGGTCATGAGGTAGCTCTCGACCAGCACGAGCGCTCCGTCGGCGGTCTTCTCGCGCCCCGGAACGGGCTCCTGCCCGAGGTTCGCGATCAGGCGTACGCTGTTGGCGACGCGGCCGCCGTAGCGGCGCGAGAATGCGACCGTCAGGTTGTGGTAGTCGAGCTCGTCGAGGCCGGCGTCGACGAAGCCGTAGCCGAGCTCCCAGAAGCCCTCGTTGGCCTCGACGAAGCCGGCGACGCCGAACAGGTCGGCGGTGTCGGCAAGGGTGCCGTCGGCCCGGGTGACGGCGGCGGTCGTCACCTCGTCGAAGGCGGCGAAGAAGGTCAGGTCGATGTTGCTCGCGCCGAGGGCGTTGCTGCTGAAGGCGGGGATGGTGAAGGCCCCCCCGGTGACCGCGTCCTCGGTCCACACCCCGTTCTGGGTGAAGAGCGGGAAGAGGCCGACCGCGAAGGGCAGGTCGATCTGGTTCTCCCGGCCGCTCATCCCGCGGAAGATCGGCCCCACCTCGCCCTCGAAGAACAGGGTGTCGAGGTCGAGGTCGAGCTCCTCCTCGAAGCCTTCATTGCGCCCCGAGATGTCGTAGCGGGTGAAGCGGCCGTCCCTCTCCGTCGGGCGGACGAATAGGTGCAGCCGCTCGGTCGCGGTGAGCTTGAAGTCGAGCTCGAGGTTGAGCCGCGTGGCGACCGTCGCCTGGTAGGACTTCCCCGAGGCGTCGGCGGCGCCGAAGTCGTTGTAGGCGGCGGCGGTTCGCAGGTCGCCGTAGACCATGAGGTGGGGCGAGGCCGGGTTCTTGGCGCCGAACCACGCCTTGGCCGGCTCGAGCGGTCCTTCGCGGTAGAGCGGGCGGCCGAGCTCGAGCAGCGGGCGAGCCGTCCGGTTGAGGTGCTTGTCGCCGTAGATGGCGAGCTGCGCCGCCGGGTCGTACGGCTCGTGGGCGTAGGTCGGATCGGGCTTGAACACCCGCCGGTCGTGCTCGACGAGCTCGGCGCCCGCGGGCAGCTCCGGCCCCTCCTTCTCCTCGCCGTGGGCGGAGGTCTCGGCGGCGCCGGGGGCAGCCTCGGGGCTCGCTCCGTCGGTGACCGCGGCCGCCGGGGCCGTGCCGGCCAGGATCGCTGCGAGCACCAGGGCGAGAGCGGCGAGGAGGACTGGTACGGACGGGATCGTCGGTCGCTGGATCATGGTCTCTCCCCCTCTCACTCGACCGCGAACTCGACGGTGTAGGGGTGGATGTCCACCATCCACTCGTTCATCGCCCGCTCCATGTCCTTGGTGGCGCCCACGAACTTCATGAAGTAGAGCGGTTCGGCCCGGCTCCTCATCCGGACCGCCAGGCGGTAGAGCCCCGGTGTCTCGAGCAGCCTGCCGGGCACCGAGTACTTCGCGTCCTTGCTCCCCAGCGGCGGGATGCTGCGCTTCTCCATGCGGATGAACGGCGGGTGGTTGAGGATGCTCGTCGGGACGTTGGCCGGCCGGATGAACGGGATCTGGTCGGCGTCGAACGGCACCGGCAGGTACATCTCCCGGTCGGTGCCCTTCAGGTTGGTGGTCAGGAACTTGCTCTGGAGGTTGAAGAGCTGGCCGTCGTGGGGGAGCGTGCCGGCCTGGACGTCGAGCGAGTGGAGGTCGGCCATGTCGCCGTGGCTGTCGACGTAGCCCGATTCCCAGACCGTCTCGCCGGCGGGGTCGATCAGCGCCACGTTGAGCCAGATCTCCGGCTGGGCGCCGAGGGAGCCCGAGGGCATGTTGTGCCCCTTGTTGAGGTTGGTGACCCGGTAGTGGAAAGCGAGGTCCCGGCCGGTCCTGGGCTGGCGGCGGAAGTACGGGCCGTCGATCCGCGAGCTCGACTCCATGAGGTCGTGGCGGAGCGCGGCCTTCTCTTCGATCTTGCGCAGGTTCTCGTCGACGATCAGGCGCGCTTCCACCCGGTCGTCCTCGTAGGCCCAGGGCTCAGGGAAGTCGATCTCGACCGCGCCCTCAGCCACCCGGTCCTCGAAGTCGGGCGTGCCCCAGCCGGCCCGGTAGTCGAAGGCCAGCCAGTCCCTTGCGGAGAAGCGCCGGGCGGCCGGGTGGTGGGGGAAGATCCCGGGATGGGTGATCGGGTAGCCGGGGCCGACGAAGGCGTGGTTGGTCCGCTTCCTCGCGTCGTTGACCGTGCGGCCGTTGACGATCGCCGCGGGGCCGGTGGCGTAGCCGCTCGGCTGGCCCGGCCGGGTGCTCATGTGGCAGTCCTGGCAGGTGATCCCCTCGGCCAGGGCGGGTGAGGCCCGGTACTCGTCCCACACCGTCTCGAGCTTGATCCCGGGGTGGACCGCCACCTGGTGGCAGGAGAGGCAGAACTCCGACTGCCCGAGCTGCTCGAATCGGATCCCCTGGCGGTGGATGTCGAGGCCCATCTCCCCCTCGGTCGCCGCCACGTTGTATGCCTCCCGGTTCTCGATCACCTCGGCCACTCCCGCGCCGCCGATCGAGCCGTAGACCGGCTCGCGAATGTCGCCGCGGAGGATCCGCCGCTCGCCGTTGACCTTGCCGTAGTACTCGTCCACCCGGTGGCAGGTGACGCAGGTCACCCCCTCGCGCGAGACCTGCGAGCGCTCCCACAGCGGCATCGCCCGCGACTCGCCGAGCGAGGTGCTCACCGTGGCGTGGCAGCGCATGCAGAAGTAGCCGACCGTGCCCTGGGAGAGGTCGTTAATCCGCTGCTCGAACTTGTGGAACATCGGCGAGATCGAGGCGTAGGCGTGCGAGGAGAACCGCCACTCCTCGTACTGGGCCGGGTGGCAGGCGGCGCACTCCGAGGCCGACGGGAACAGGGTCTCGGCGAGGATCGCGGCGTGGGGGTCGGCGGCAACGTCTGCCGCCGCCCGCGGCTCGGGCGGCGCGTCCTGCTCCTGCGCCCCAACGGCCAGGCCGGCCGCGGTGAGCGCGAGCAGGCAAAGGCAGACGAGGCTGAACCCAGCTCTCATGGCGTCTCCTCTCGGTTCGGAACCCTGCCTCGAAGTGTACACCGGGGCCGTTTCATTTCATCGGGGGGAACCGTTCCGACCGGAGCTGCCTCCTCGCCCGGTCCTCCGCCCCTCACTCCCGCGCGAGCTCCGCCGACGCCAACCGGGCGCACTCGGCCAGGACCGCGGCGCCGACCGCCACCGCCTCGTCGGCGGGGAGGAAGCGCGGCGAGTGGGCGGGGACGACCGGCTCGCCCGGGAGCCGGGCGCCGATCCGGAGGAAGCAGCCCGGGAAACGCTCCAGATAGCGGGCGAAGTCTTCGCCGCCCAGGTTGGTGAACCCAAGGGGGCGGAGCGCCGCCTCGCCCAGGACCCGCGTCGCCGCAGCCCGGGCCCAGGCGGTACCCAGCTCCGGATTGACCAGCGGCGGAGTGCCGTCGCCGAGCTCGACCAGCGCCTCCAGCCCGTAGGCCCCGGCGACGGCTCGGGCGATCCCCTCGAGCTCAAGCAGGAGCGCGGCGCGAACCGCCGGGTCCAGGGCGCGCAGGGTACCGGCGAGCGCGGCGCGCTCGGGGATGACGTTCGGCGCCGTCCCGGCATGGAAGGAGCCGACCGTGACGACGGCCGGCGTCCCCGGCGACAGGCGCCGGGAGACGATGGTCTGGAGGGCGGTGACGAGGGCGGCGCCACCGACCACCGGATCGCGCCCCTCGTGGGGCCGGGCGCCGTGGGCGCCGCTGCCCAGGAGCTCGATCCGGAAGGAGTCGGCCGAGGCCGCGAGCGGCCCCGCCTGGGCCACCACCTGCCCGACCTCGAAGCGCAGGTCGACATGGCCGCCGAAGACCGCGCCCGCGCCTTCGAGTGCGCCGCTCGCCAGGACCGCCGCCGCGCCACCTGCCGTCTCCTCGGCCGGCTGGAGAAGCACCAGTGCGTCCCCGGCGGCCGGCTCGGTCGCGAGCAGCGCCGCCGCCCCCACCGCCCAGGAAGCGTGGATGTCGTGGCCGCAGGCGTGCATCCTCCCGGGCACCTCCGAAGCGAACGGCGCCCCCGTCGCCTCGAGGATCGGCAAAGCGTCGATGTCGCCGCGGACGACGACGGCCGGCGGCCGGCGCCCGCCGCCCCGCCCTGGGATCCGCACCAGGAGCCCGGTCCCCGCCACGTCACGGACCTCGGCCAGCCCCAGCGCTGCGAGCTCGGCCCGCAGGCGCTCCTGCGTGCCACGCTCCTCGAAGGCGAGCTCCGGCCGCCGGTGGAGGTCGCGCCGGAGAGCCGACAGCCGCTCCCGGAGCTCCGCCGGCACCCGGGAGGCGACCCCCGGCGGCAGGGTCACAGCTCCTCCCGCCACGCGGTGATCTCCTGGAGGTACCCCTCATCGACCACGACCCCGGGCCCCGGCCGCTCCCAGGGCACCCGCACCATCCCCTCGGAGTCCATGGTCCACTCGGGCTCGACCACGTCTCGCTGCCAGTAGCGCTCCGAGGGCGAGAGATCCCCCGGCAAGGTGAACCCCGGCAGCGACGCCAGGGCCACGTTGTGCGCCCGCCCGACGCCGCTCTCGAGCATCCCGCCGCACCACACCGGCACCCCAGACGTGCGGCAGAGGTCGTGGATCGCGAGCGCCTGCGCGAAGCCTCCCACCCGGCCGGGCTTGATGTTGACGATCCGCCCCGCGCCGAGCTCGATCATGTCCTCCGCCCGCTCCGGCGACAGGATCGTCTCGTCGAGGCAGATCGGTGTCCTCATCCGCCGCTGGAGCCGGGCGTGGCGCAGGAGGTCGCCCGCCTCGAGCGGCTGCTCGATCATCAGCAGCTCGAGCTCGTCGAATGCCGCGAGACGATCGAGGTCGGCCGGGCCGTAGGCGGTATTGGCGTCGACCGCGAGCGGCGCCTCGGGCCCGAGCTCGCGGCGCAACGGGTCGAGAACCTCGCGGTCGGCTCCCGGGCGGATCTTCACCTTGACCTTGCGGTAGCCCCGATCGAGCGCCGCCCGGGCCTTCGCCACGAGCGCCGCCGGGCTCTCCTGGATGCCGAGGGAGATCCCGGCCGCGACCGCTCGCCGCTCGCCCCCCAGGAGCCGGGCAAGGGGCTCGCCCGCGAGGCGCGCAGCGAGCTCCCAGCAGGCCATCTCGAGCGCCGCCTTGGCCATGCGGTGGCCGCGGAGGTCGCGGTCGAGCAGCGCGAAGACCACCCGCGGGTGCGCGAACGGCCGGCCCTGGATCCGGGGCGCCAGCCACTCCTTGAGCGCCCAGCGGGCGGTGTCGACGGTCTCTGGCCCGTAGCTCGGGTACTCGCCGGCCACGCATTCGCCCCGGGCCCGCGCGGTCCCGCTCGAGCCGCCGGCTCCGTCGCTCCCCTCGAGCTCGACCAGCAGGATCCGCCGGTCCTGCGTCTCTCCCGACGAAATCCGAAACGGCTCCTTCAAGCGCAGCCGGATCTCCCGTAGGGCCATGCGCCGGACCGTGATCAAGCCCCGCCCTCCTTGCGCAGCACGTAGAACGCCTTCGCTCCCTCCCCAGCCCCCTCGCGATAGAACGTCTCGACCCGGTACCCCCGGTCGAGCAGCGTCTCGAAGGCCTGCCGGGTCGAGCCTCGCCAGCGCGCCGCCTGCTCCGGCGACCTGCGCCGGACCTCCAGGATGTCGTCCGGAACCTCGACCCGCACCACCGGCGCCGATGGCGGCTCGGCCGCGACAGCCTCCCCGCCGGCCGGCCGGACGTTCGCGACCGGCGCCCCCGCATGCTCGGGCGACAGCTCGGGGCCGGCTCCCGCCCGGTCCAACCGCCGAGCCACCCGCTCGTCGGCGAGCCGCCACTCGACCACGAACCGGTCGGTCCCGATCCCGGCCGAGAGTGCGCTGTCGGAGCCCTCGCCGTAGTAGTCGCGGGCGTAGCGGACGGCCCGCGCCCCGAGGCGCACCAGGTTGAGCTGAGCGTTCTTCGCCACCAATGGGTCGAAGGTCCAGAGCGCGGACTCGACCCCGAGATCCAGCAGCCGCCGCCGCTGGTAGAGCTTCAGATGGTAGCCGAGATCGCGGCCCCGGGCCTCGGGCAGGACCGCCAGCATGTGCGACCAGTGGATCAGAGCCCTCTGCTGCCCGTCCGCGAGCCCGGTCACGCCGAAGACGAAGCCGAGCAGGGCACCGCCGGCGTCGAAGGCGCCGGCCGCCACACCGCCCACGTTCTGGACGATCTTGAGCACCGCAGGCGAGGCCACGTCGGCAAAGCCCGGGCCCCAGACCCGGCGCTGGAGATCGGCGCAGGCCTCGAGCTCGGCGCGCGCGGCGAGCGGGCGGATCTCGACGCCGGCCGGCAGCCTGAGGGCCTCGGCGAGAGCGTGCGGATCAGCCGCCATGGCGGGCGAGTATAGTGGCAGGCGGAGCCCCCAGAAGCGGCCCACGAACGGAGGGTCGAGCGCTAAACTCCCAGTTCTGCTATAACTTGGGCATCCGGACAGTGAACGCGGGGGACCCCTGACCTTGATCGTAGCTTTCGTCAGCCGCAAGGGAGGTGTGGGCAAGACCACCACGGCGGTCAGCCTGGCCTCCACTCTGGCCGGCCGCGGCAACCGCGTCCTGCTGGTCGACCTCGACAGCCAGTGCTCGGCCTCGTTCTCGCTCGGGGTTAGCCGCAGGGATCTCGCCCCGTCCTCGGCGGACCTGGTCCTGCGCGGCGTCTCGGCGCCGTCCCTGATCCGGGCGACCCCGGTCCCCAACCTCGACCTCATCACCTCTTCGGTCGATCTGATGGCCGCGGACGTCGAGCTGGTCCGCAAGACCGGTTACACCCTGCGCCTGCGCGACGGCCTCGACGCGGTGCGGGAGCGTTACGACTTCATTTTCCTCGACTGCGCGCCGTCGCTCTCGGTCGTGCCATTGAGCGCCCTGGTGGCGTCAGACGCCTTCGTGGTGCCGGTGGTGCCGCAGTTCCTGGCGGTCGAAGGGGTCCAGAACCTGCTCGACGCGGTCGACCGGCTGGCCTTGCGCTCCGGCGGGCACGCACCCGAGCCGTTGGGCATCGTCATGACCATGGTCGACTACCGCAACCGGGCCACCCGCGTGAACGTCGACCTGGTGCGCGCCACCTTCGGCTCGCTCGTCTTCGCGGTCGAGATCCGGGTCAACGTACGCCTGGCCGAGGCGCCCGGAGCAGGCAAGCCGATCGTCGCCTACGACCCCTCCTCGACCGGGGCCCGGGCCTACGGGTTGCTGGCCGAGGAGCTCCTCGCCCGAGTCGCCTACCGGTACGCGCCCCGGCGCGGCACGCCAGCGGAGCGGGTGTCCGGCGGGTGAGCCCCCCGGCGATCGACCGCTCCCGCTACCTACGCCTGCGGCGCTACCTGGCCCGGCTCTTCCTGCACCTGGTCTGGTTCGACCTGGTCCTCAGCCAGCCCGTCCTGCGCCATTTCCGGTCGCCGCCGCTCCGCCGGTGGGCCACCCTGGCCCGCGACTACCGGTCGCTGGCGGTCGAGCTGGGGGGCGTCCTGATCAAGCTCGGCCAGTACCTGAGCACCCGGGTCGACGTCTTTCCGGCGGAGATCACCCGAGAGCTCTCGGGCCTCCAGGACCAGGTGCCTGCCGTGCCCTTCCCGGAGGTGGCCCGGCGAATCGAGGAGGACTTCGGTCGCCCGGTCACGGAGCTCTTCGCCTCGATCGACTCCGAGGCCGCCGGCGCCGCCTCGCTCGCCCAAGCCCACCGGGCGGTCACGGCCGGCGGCGAGGGGGTGGTCGTCAAGGTGCTCCGCCCCGGTATCGAGCGGCTGGTCGAGACCGATCTAGCCGCGGTCAAGCTCGCGATCCGGTGGCTCAGGCCATGGCGGCGGGTGCGCCGGCGGGTCGACCTCGATCGCCTCTTCGACGAGTTCGCCGGCACCACCCGCGCCGAGCTCGACATGGAGCGCGAGGCCGCCAACGCCGAGCGCTTCGCCGAGCTCTTCCGAGACGACCCGGGGATCCTCGTGCCCCGGGTACACCGGGAGCTCACGGCCCGGCACACCCTGACCCTCGAGGACGTGGGCTACCTTCGGATCGCCGACCTCGAGGCGATCGAGGCGGCCGGCGTGTCGCTGCCCGAGGTGGCGCGACGGCTCTACCACGCCTACATGGAGCAGCTCTTCGTCCACCACTTCGTCCACTGCGACCCGCATCCCGGGAACCTGTTCGTCCGGCCGCTCGGTCACGACGAGGAGGGAGCCGGCGGCGAGGCCGGCCGGCCGTTCCAGATCGCCTTCGTCGATTTCGGCATGATGAGCGCCATCCCGGAGCGCCTGTGGGCGGCCCTCTCCGAGGTGGTGATCGCCGCCGGCACCCGCGACGCCCGCCGCCTGGTCCGCGCCTACCGCGACGCCGGCGTCCTGCTGCCGGAGGCCGACCTGGCGCGGCTCGAGGAGATCCACCGCGACCTCTTCGACCGCTTCTGGGGCCTGAAGCTCTCTGAGCTCCAGGGGGTCGCCCAGTCGCAAGCGCCGCACCTGATCTGGCAGTACCGGGACGTGGTCTACCAGGCGCCGGTCCAGTTTCCGGTCGACCTGCTGTTCACCTTCCGGGCGCTCGGCATTCTCACCGGCATGGCGACGACGCTCGACCCCGAGCTCGACCCTTGGGCGGAGACGCTGCCGTTCGCCAAAGAGCTGGCAAAGGAGAGTCTGGGCGAGGCGGCGCGGCGCGCCTTCGGTGAGCTCACCGAGGCTGGAGGGCTCCTGCTGCGGCTCCCGGCCGGCCTCGAACGGACCCTGGCCCTGGCCGAAGGGGAGGGGGTCCGGGTCCGGGCCGAGCTCTCGGACGACGACCGTCGCGTCCTGCGCCGGATCGGACGGGCCGGTACGCGCCTGGCCTGGACCATAGCCGCCTCCGCCCTCCTGCTGGCCGGGCTCCAGCTCGAGCTCGCCCGCCCCGGATCCCACGCGGCGGTAGCCCTGTGGATCGCTGCCGGCGGAGCCTTCCTCTGGGGGTTGGTGAGAAAATAGCGGAGATGTCCGAGCCCGAGATCCGACGCCGCCTGATGGTCGAGCACCAGGTCGAGCGCCGGGGGATCCGTGACCGTCGGGTGCTCGCCGCAATGCGCCGGGTCCCCCGCGAGGCCTTCGTGCCGCCGGAGCTCTCCGCCCAGGCCTACGCCGATGGCCCGCTGCCGATCGGCGACGGGCAGACGATCTCCCAGCCCTACATCGTGGCCCTGATGGTCGACGCGCTGGAGCTCAGTGGCGGCGAGCGGGTGTTGGAGATCGGCGCCGGCTCGGGCTACGCCGCCGCGGTCCTGGCAGAGATCGCGGCCGAGGTCACCACCGTGGAGCGCCATGCCCGGTTGGCCGAGGAGGCTGCGGCGCGTCTCGCCCGGCTCGGGTACGAGAACGTCCAGGTCCGGATCGGCGACGGCTCACGGGGCTGGCCGGAGGGCGCGCCCTACGACGGGATCGTGGTCGCCGCCGGCGCCCCGGAGGTGCCCGAGGCGCTCAAAGAGCAGCTCGCCGTGGGCGGCCGTCTGGTCATCCCGGTCGGGCGGGGGCGCACTCTCCAGGAGCTGGTCCGCATTCGCCGGCTGTCGGAGACCGGGTACCAGCGCGAGGAGCTGGGCGGAGTGCGATTCGTGCCACTGGTCGGCGAGGAGGGGTGGGAATCGTAGGGTGCGGCCAGCCTACTCGGCCGCCGCGGCCTCCGCCTCCGCGGCCTCCTGCTCCCGCTTCATGTACCGCATCCCGGACGCCTCGAGCACGAACGGCGGGCGCTCCATACCGGCGACGCAAGAGGCGTCGAGCCCCTCGGTCGTGCCCCGGTCGAGGAACTCGGTCCTCAGGCGGTCGACGCACTCCGGGTCGGTGAGCCCGTCCCAGCCGTGGTGACCGCGGGGGATGACCACCAGCAGGGCGTTCGGCATGTGCTTGACCGCCGCCCGGGCGAACCGCGGCGGGGTCACCGGGTCGAGCTCGCCATCGAGAATCAAGACCGGGAGGTCGGTCACGACCGGCTCGCGAAAGCCCTCCGGGATCTCGGCCACCGGCCAGACCGAGCACGCCCCGAGCTGGGCCGCGGTCCGGAGGTCCCCCAGGGCGGAGCCATGGTCGTGGACCCGGGCGTCGTCCTCGGTGAACCAGGCGACGTCCTCGCTGCAGGTGATCGACAGGTAGAGGCCGTTGGCGAGCTCGAGCTCGACGAAGACCCGCCACGGGACGGTGGTCTTGAAGTACGGCGCGAAATCCCCCTCGTGGGCCCGGTGGACGAGGAACGGCAGCTCGGCCGCGCCCGAGGGGTTGTAGAGCAGGCTCCGGAGGCCCTCGGCGAACATGCCCCGGCCGACCGAGAGCGTCACCTCTTCGCCGGTGAGGGGGTTCGCGAGGGTGGCGCGCCCGGGGACTTCGTCGAGCCGTTCCAGGACCGCCCAGAGCTCGCTCCGGAGGTCGGGAAAGGCCGACCGGCAGGCCGGCTCTTCCTCGCACAGCAGCAGGACCATGTCGAGAGCGCGCTGGCCGTCCCGGGCGTGGTCGAGGGGCATCCGCTGGTCCATGCCTGCGAGCCCCTGGAGCGCCGCCGTCCGCACCGAGCCCGGGTGCCGGCGCAGGAACTCCTGCACGAATCGGGTGCCGTAGGAGCCGCCGAGGAGGTTCAGCCGCCCGTACCCGAGCCACCGCCGGACCTCCTCCAGGTCATCGACCGCGATCGAGGTGATGTACTTCGTCAGGTCGGCCCGCTCCTCGAGCTCTTCCCGGCAGGCCTCGACCCCGGCGATGGGGAACATGGCGTCGTAGCCCGGCTGGGGGTCCTCCGGGGTGATGCCGAAGGCGCAGAACAGGCCGTTCGATTTCCCGGTGCCGCGCTGGTCGACCAGGAGCACGTCCCTGCGGGCCAGCACGTCGGTCCACTGCCTCGGAACGTCGGGCGCGG
>DATKCC010000105.1:0-4915 GCA_035513375.1 Thermoanaerobaculia bacterium
CAACTGCATGCGGTTTGTAACCTCGCTGCCGCGCGGTGTCAAGACAGGGTGCGGCATGGTAGGTTCCGGATCCGCCATGACCGATTCGACCGCAGACAAGCAGCCCCTGGTAGGGGTGATCATGGGCTCGACCTCCGACTGGGAGACCATGCGCCAGGCCCACGAGACCCTGGACGAGCTGGAGGTGCCCCACGAGTGCCGGGTGATGTCCGCCCACCGGAGCCCGGCCGCGACGGCCGAGTACGCCGCCGACGCCGAGGAGCGGGGGCTCGAGGTGATCATTGCCGGTGCCGGCGGCGCCGCCCATCTGCCCGGCGTGCTCGCGGCCTACACCGTCCTGCCGGTCCTCGGCGTGCCGGTCGAGAGCAAGGCCCTCTCCGGCCTCGACTCGCTGCTGTCGATCGTCCAGATGCCCGGCGGCGTCCCGGTCGGCACCCTCGGCATCGGCGGCTCCGGCGCCAAGAATGCCGGCCTCCTGGCGGCCGCGATCCTGGCCGGGAGCCGCCCGGAGCTCCGCGAGCGCCTCCACCGCTACCGCGCCGATCAGGAGGCGAAGGTGCGCTCGGCCCGGCTGCCGATCGAAGACCGCGCCTGAGGGCCCTGCCGGCGATCGCTCCGCTTGGTGGGCCAAAGCCCACCCTACGCCGGACTCAGCGGGTCCGCTTCCCCGAAGCCCAGGAACACCGGCTCGGGGTGGAGGGTGACGCCGAAGCGGTCCCGTACCGCCCGGCGGACCTCGCGGGCGAGGGCCAGGAGATCGGCGGTCGTGCCGCCGCCGTGGTGGACCAGGGCGAGGGCGTGGCGGGAGGAGATCCCCACCGGCCCGCGGCGGCTGCCCTTCGGGAATCCAGCGCGCTCGATCAGCCAGCCGGCCGAGAGCTTGACCCGGGCGGCCGAGGCCGCCGAGCCCGCCGGGACCGGACCGGCCTCGAACCGGGGCACTTCGGAGGGGTCGCGGGCGGCGCCGGCGGCCACTGCCCGCGCCACCGCCACGTCCGCCTCCGCCGCCGGCAGCACCGGATTGACGAAGAAGGAGCCGACGCTACGGCGGTTCTCGTCGCCGGCCTCGATCACCATCGACTTGGCGCGCCGGAGCGTCAGGACCGTCCGCCGGGCCCCCTCCAGGGTCGGCCGGCCGCCCTCCTCGGCCTCGACTGCCCGGGCGAGCTCCGGATAGCGCAACGCCGGCTCCCCTCCCCGAGCCAGCCGGTAGGTCACCGCCAGCACCGCAAAGCGCCCGGGCTCGCGTCGGAACAGGCTGTCACGGTAGGCGAAGGCGCACTCCATCGGCAACAGTGAGCGCTCCTCGAAGCTCGCTCGGTCGAGAACCCGCACCGAGTCGATCACCTCGGCGACCTCCTGGCCGTAGGCTCCGACGTTCTGGATCGGCGTGGCGCCGGCGGTGCCGGGGATGCCGGAGAGACACTCGACGCCGCCGAGCCCGGCGGCCACGGCCTGCTCCACCAGAGGGTCCCAGGGCTCGCCGGCGGCCACCGTCCAGAGCTCCTCCGTCCTCCGCAGGCGCTCCCGGTGGATGCCGCGCCCGACCATCCGGGCTACCAGGCCATCGAATCCGGCGTCGGCGACCACGACGTTCGAGCCGCCGCCCAGGAGAGCCGCCGGGAGCCCTTCCTCCCGCGCCCAGCGCAAGGCCGCCACCAGGCTTCGGGGGTCCGGGGCGTCGAGGAAGTACCGAGCCCGCCCGCCCAGACTCAGGGTGGTCAGGGGCGCCAGCGGGACGTCCCGGCGCACACCGTGGGCGAGGGGGCACCGCGGCGCCGAGCGCCGTGGTCGGGCGGCGCCGGCTACGGCCGCCCCTCCCGCTCCTGAACCTCGCCGGTCATGGGCACGAACCGTACCGGAGCGATCCGCTTGCTGGTGTGCGTGCCGTCCTGGTTCTTGACGATCAGGAGGAGATCCTGGAGGAAGTCGCCGACCGGAACCACCATCCGGCCGCCGACTTTGAGCTGCTCGATCAGCGGCTTGGGCAGGCGCGGAGGTGCGGCGGTCAGGATGATGGCGTCGAAGGGCTCCTCCTCGGGCCAGCCGGCGTAGCCGTCGCCGATCCGAACCCGGACGTTGCCGTAGCCCAGGTAGCGCAGGCGGGTGGCGGCGCGGTTGCCGAGCGTGTCGATGATCTCGATCGAGTAGACCTCGTCGGCCACCCGGGAGAGCACCGCCGAGTGGTAGCCGGAGCCGGTGCCGATCTCGAGCACCTTCTCGTCGCCCGAGAGGCCGAGGAGCTCGGTCATCAGGGCGACCATGTAGGGCTGCGAGATGGTCTGGCCGGCTTCGATGGGGAGCGCGGTGTCCTCGTAGGCCTTCTCCCGGACCGGCTCGGGGACGAACAGGTGGCGCGGCACTTCGGCCATCGCGGACAGCACCTCCGGCTGGCGGACGCCGCGGGCCTGGATCTGCTCCTCGACCATCCGTTGGCGCTGGCCGGCGAGATCGGGCTCTGGCTGCGCCCGGGCCGCCGGAGCTGCCGGGACCAGCCCACCGAGCAGGGCGAGCGCGGCCGCGAGGGCGCCACGGCGAATGCCAGTCATGGCGCTCCCCGCCGGTGGAAGACCACCTCGCCGTCGACCAGGGTGTAGTCGATCGGGACCCCGGGAATCTCCCGCTCCGGGACCGTCATCGGGTCGCGGCCGAAGATCACCAGGTCGGCCCGCTTGCCCGGCTCGATCGAGCCGATCTCATCATCGAGGAAGAGCGACCAGGCGGCGTCGAGGGTGAAGCCGCGGAGCGCCTCTTCGCGGCTGAGGCGCTCACCCGGGAGCCAGCCGCCGGCCGGCTCGCCGGCGAGGCTCTGCCGGGTGATCGCGGCGAAGAGCCCCAGGCGCGGGTCGGCCGACTCCACGGGGAAGTCGCTGCCCAGAGCCAGGCGGCCGCCGGCCTCGAGCGCGCGACGCCAGGCGTAGGCGCCATCGAGCCGCGCCGGGCCGAGGCGGTCCAGCGCCCAGGGCATGTCCGAGGTGGCGTGGGTGGGCTGGTAGGAGAAGAGGACCCCGAGGCGGGCGGCGCGCTCGACGTCCTGGGGGCGCATCACCTGGGCGTGCTCGATCCGGAACCTGGCCTCGGGGCGCGGCACGCCACCGAAGGCCGCCTCCAGTCCATCGAGGACGACCAGATTCCCGCGGTCGCCGATGGCGTGGACTCCGAGCTGGAAGCCGGACTGGAGCGCGCGCCCCGCCACCCGCCGGATCCGCTCCTCGCCGGTGATCAGCAGCCCGACGTTGCCCGGATCGTCGCTGTACGGCTCGACCAGTGCGGCGCCGCGGCTCCCGAGGGCACCGTCGGCGTACATCTTGATCCCACGCACGAGGAGACGCCGCTCGGCGGCCACTTCGGGGCCGGCGGCGAGCCAACTGTCGAGCAGGGCGTCGTCGTCACTCAAGAAGAGGGCGGCGCGCAGCGGCAGCTCGCCGGCCTCCCGCAGCGCTCGGTAGTCGGCGATGTCGGTCTCGTCCACCCCCATGTCGGTTACCGTGGTGAGGCCCATGGAGAGGGCGTGAGCGGCGGCCGTCCGGAGGCGGCGGAGCCGCTCCTCCACCCCCGGGCCGGGAATCCGGCCGGCGGCTACCTCCATCGCCCGGTCGATCAGCACGCCCGTCGGGCGGCCGCCTTCGTCCCGGAGTAGCCGGCCGCCGGGCGGATCGGGGGTCCCGGGCCCGATCCCCAGCGCGGCGATCGCAGGGGCGTTGACCAGCGCGGCGTGGCCGTCGATACGGGTGAGCCAGACCGGGTGGTCGGGCACCGCGCCGGTCAGCTCGTGGTGGGTAGGGAACGCCTTCTCCGGCCAGTCGTTCTGGTCCCAGCCCCGCCCGAGCACCCAGGTGCCGGCGGGCAGCTCCGCTGCCGCCCCGCGAACCCGCTCGATCACCTCCGCTAAGCTACCGGTCGCCACCAGGTCGACCTGGGCGAGAGCATCCCCGAGGCCGCCCAGGTGGGAGTGGGCGTCGATCAACCCGGGGGTAACCGCGCGGCCGGCGAGGTCGATCACCCGCGTGGCGTCGCCGGCCCTCGCCATGGCGCCGGCGTCGTCGCCCAGGAAGACGATCCGTCCGCCGGCGATCGCCAGACTGCCGTCGACCGGGCCCGCGCCGGCGACCGGGTAGAAGCGGCCGTGACGCAAAACGAGGTCGGCCACGTCCTCCAACGGTGAAGGGTTCGGGGAGGATCCCGGCGCTGGCTGGCCGCGGGCGGCGGCCCCGGCCAGGACGGCGAGGACCAAGACGGGTACCAGCAGGCGGGCCAGACCGGCGGAAGCGGCGGCACGGTCGAGGTTCTTCATGGTTCGGGCGGCCATTCTCTCAGGCGGAGGCTGCAATCAACAAGCCAGGGAGGGGGGCGGGGGGTTGTATGGGAGGAGCTTGCCTCCTCCCCGGGGGGGTCGCCGAGGCGCGGGCGGAGGCAAGCTCCGCCCCTACATGTCCGAGTGGCGCCTCCGAGGGGTTGGTAGACTCGCCCCGCCTTGCACCTGCACCCGGAGGAGGGGACGATGAACCGACGACGCTTCGTGGGCGGCCTGGTGGGAATGCTCCCCCTCTCCGCCGTATCGGGATCGATGACCGGCGCCGGAGCCGCCGCGCCCCGGCCGAGCCCGGAGAGCCCTGCGCGCTCGACCGCCCGACCCGAGAGCCCCGTGGCGATCGCCAGCGCCAACGGTCTGGAGGCCGTGCGCCGGGCCTACGACGAGATGACCGCCGGAGCCGATCCGCTCGACGCGGCGATCGCGGGCGTCAACCTGGTCGAGCTCGACCCCGACGACCTCACCGTCGGCTACGGCGGCCTGCCCAACTTCGAGGGCGTCGTCCAGCTCGACGCGGCGGTCATGCACGGGCCGAGCGGCAAGGCGGGTGCGGTCGCGGCCCTCGAGGGGGTCAAGGCGCCGTCGAAGGTCGCGAAGCTCGTC
>DATKCC010000106.1:0-3007 GCA_035513375.1 Thermoanaerobaculia bacterium
GCCGGCAGCTTCTGGAGCTGGCGCGAGGCGATGTACGAGCTGGTCGGCACGCTCGACCCGGAGCGCTTTCGCGCGCTCTGCCTCCAGGCGTTCCGCGAGATGCGCTCGGCCGGGATCACGACGGTGGGCGAGTTCCACTACCTCCACCACGCGGCCGATGTCGCCGACTACGGCCTCGACGAGGTGCTCCTCGAGGCGGCCGCCGAGGCCGGGATCCGCCTGGCCCTCCTCCAGGCCTACTATCGCTGGGGCGCTCCGGGACGGCCGCTCGAGGGTCCCCAGCGCCGGTTCCGGTCGGACTCGGTGGCCGGCTTCCTCGCCCAGCTCGACCGGCTCGCAGAGCGCCTCGACCCCCGCCTCCAGAGCCTCGGGATCGCCGCTCACTCGCTCCGCGCCGCCGCTCCGGACGAGGTGGCCGAGCTCTGGGCTGAGTCCGAGCGCCGAGACCTGCCCTTCCACATGCACGTCGAGGAGCAGGTCCGGGAGATCGCCGAGTGCGCCGCCGCCTACGGCAAGCGGCCGATGGAGCTCCTGCTCGACCGGCTCCCCCTGTCGAAGCGCTTCACCGCCGTCCACTGCACCCACACCGACCGGAGGGACCTCGAGCGCTTCGCCGCCGCCGGCGCTACGGCCTGCCTCTGCCCGACCACCGAAGCGAGCCTCGGCGACGGCGTCCCCGACCTCCCGGCCCTTCTCGCCGCCGGCGGCAGGGTCTGCCTCGGTACCGACTCGAACGCCCGCATCTCGATGCTCGAGGAGGCCCGCTGGCTGGAGCTCTCCCAGCGCCTCGCCCGGGAGCGCCGGGGCATCGCCCGCGACGCCGCAGGCCGCGTGGCCACGACCCTGCTCCACGCCGCCACCCGCCATGGCGCCCGCGCCCTCGGGGTCGCGGCGGGCGAGCTCCGCCCCGGCGCCTGGGCCGACGTCGTCGCGATCGACCTCGCCCACCCCGAGCTCGAGGGCTGGACCGAGGACACGCTCCTCGAGTCGATCTTCCTCGGCGCCGGCGACCGGGTCATCGCCGCGACTTGCGTCGGCGGGCGCTGGTTGGCGGCGGGGACCGGGTAAGGGGCGCGTACAATCCCGGCATGTCCGAGTGGCTGCTGCGGCGGATCGGCGCGGGCGGCTTCCTGCCGCGGATGTCCGAGACCGAGCGGGCCGCGCTCGAAGCCGGCGACGTCTGGGTGGACGGCGAGCTCTTCTCCGGCCGGCCCGACCTCCGGCGCCTGGCCTCGGAGCCTTACCCCGAGCTGTCGCCGGCCGAGCGGGCGTTCCTCGACGGGCCGGTCGAGGAGGTCTGTCGGATGGTCGACGACTGGCAGCTCCACCGCGCCCGCGAGCTCCCCCCCGAGGTCTGGTCGTACCTGAAGCGCGAGCGCTTCTTCGGCCTGGTGATCCCTGAGGAGTACGGCGGGCTCGGCTTCTCCGCCCTCGCCGCCTCCGCCATCTTCGGCAAGCTCGCGAGCCGCTCGGCCGGGCTCTCGGCGGTCGTCCTCATCCCCAACTCGGTCGGCCCCGGGGAGCTCCTCCTCGCGTACGGCACCGAGGAGCAGAAGGCCCGCCTACTCCCCCGCCTCGCCCGTGGCGAAGAGATCCCCTGCTTCGCCCTCACTGAGCCCGAAGCCGGCTCCGACGCCGCCGCGATCGCTTCGCGCGGGGTCGTCTTTCGCGGCGGGGACGGCCGGCCCTGGATCCGCCTCGACTGGGAGAAGCGCTACATCACCCTGGCACCGGTCGCGACCCTCCTCGGGCTCGCCTTTCGGCTCGAAGACCCGGAGGAGCTCCTGGGGCGGGGGCCGGAGCCGGGGATCACCGTCGCTCTGGTGCCCACCGGCCTCGCCGGCGTCGAAATCGGCCGCCATCACGACCCGCTGGGCGTGCCGATGCCGAACGGCCCGACCCGCGGGCGCGGCGTCGAGCTGCCGGCCGACGCCATCGTCGGCGGCCCGGCCCACGCCGGGCACGGCTGGCGGATGCTGATGGAGGCGCTGGCGGCGGGCCGGGCGATCTCGCTCCCCGCCCAGTCGGTCGCCGGGGCCAAGGCGCTCGCCCGGGGCGTTGGCGCCTACGCCGCCGTCCGCCGCCAGTTCGGGCTGCCGATCGGCCGCTTCGAGGGGATCGAGGAGCCGCTCGCCCGGATCGCCGGCTTCGCCTACGCCCTGGAGGCCGCGCGGGTCGTGACCTGCGGCGCCGTCGACGCCGGTCGCCGGCCGGCGGTCGTCTCCGGACTCCTCAAGTACCGCTCGACCGAGCTCTTCCGGAGCCTGGCCGCCGACGGCATGGACGTCCTGGGCGGCGCCGGCATCTGCCTGGGGCCGCGTAACTCGCTGGCCCGAGCCTGGATCGGCGCCCCGATCGGGATCACAGTGGAGGGCGCGAACATCCTCACCCGCACGCTGATCGTCTTCGGCCAGGGGGTGATCCGCAGCCATCCCTGGGCGCTGCGGCTCCTAGGGGCGGTCGAGGCCGGCGACCCGCGGGCCTTGCGGTGGGCGCTCCTGGGGCAGGCGGCGTCCTTCCTGGGAAACCTGGTCCGGGCGCCCTGGCTCTCGCTGACCCGGGGGCGGCTGGTGCGTTCGCCCGTCGGCGGGGATGCGGCGCGCTGGTGGCGGCGCCTGGCCTGGGCCGCAGCGAGCTTCGCGCTGCTCGCCGACCTCGCCCTGCTCGCGCTCGGCAGCCGTCTCAAGCTCCGGGGCAAGCTCTCCGGCCGGTTCGCCGACGCCCTCTCATGGATCTACCTCGCCTTCGCCACCCTCCGCCGCTTCGAGGCGGAGGGCCGGCCGGAGGAGGACGTGGCATTGCTCGACTGGGCAGCCGGCGAGTGCCTCCACCGGGCGGACGGGGCGCTCCACGGCATTCTGGAGAACCTCTCGGGGCCGCTGGGACCAATCCTCCGCGGACCGGTCGCCCTCTGGTCGCGGCTCAACCCGATCGCCCGGGCGCCTTCGGACCGACTGGGCGGCCGGGTGGCGGCGGCGATCCTGGTCCCTGGAGCCCGCCGCGACCG
>DATKCC010000107.1:0-3626 GCA_035513375.1 Thermoanaerobaculia bacterium
TCGAGCTCGTGCTCCCCCGCGTCGACGAGCAAGCCGGGCCGGGAAGCGAGCAGCTCCTCGGCGGTCCCCAGGAAGCGGCCGTCCAGGTAGACGGCGGAGTCCGCGGGCTGGATCGCGAGCCGCAGGCGGGCGGGCTCGACCCGCGCGTCGAAGGCGGCGGGCTCTTCCGCGGCCTCTCCTCTGGCCGCCTGCTCCCGCTCGGCGCGCACCCGGTCGCGCCAGCCGGGCCGGTCCGTCCCGGCGCTCGGCGCCGCCGTCTCCTCGCCGCGCTCGAGGCGCCGGCGCAGCCGCTCTTCGCGATTGGCGCTCCCTTGGGCCAGGAGCTCCTCCGGGAGCTTCGCCTCCCCCGGAGTCATGCGGTCGTTGACCTGGATGGTCAGCCCGGCGTAGATGGTGTACTGGCGGGCGATGGTCTCGAACCCCTCGTGGAAGAAGACCAGGTCGTAGGTGCCGGCCTCGAGCCAGAGCTTTTGCGGCCAGCCGTCGAAGTTGTCGGCGACGCCGATCAGGGTGCCGTCGAGGTAGACCTCGGCCTTCTCCGGCGAGATGTCGAGATCGAGCGCGCCCATGTTCTGGTGGACCCGCTCCGGGTACCAGTAGACGCCCGTCGATGAGTAGTACCACCAGGGGTTGTACCAGCCGCCCCACCAGCCCCACGGGTACCAGCGGTAGTACGGGTGGTAGAAGGGCGGGGCCAAGGACGGGTGGCGCGAGTGCCGGCCGCCGTCCGCGCGGGGGGTGCGGTCCGGCGAACGCTGGGGCTGGCGCTGCGCCCGCGGCTGGTCGGCGCGCGGAACCGCGATCCGCGGCGCCGGCCGGTTTCCGGGCGCCGCCGTCGCCGGCGCGGGAGACGAAGACTGGGCTCGCGAGCTCGAGCCGGACGATTCCCCCTTGGGCCGGCGCTCGCCGCCGGCGAGGACCGGAGCGGCCAGGAGCGCAGCCAGCAGGATGGAGGCGAGGACCGGACAGCACCGTCTCCGTTTCATGACACTTCTCCTTTCGCCGCGCCGTCCTGCCAGGCCCTCCGGAGCCCGGCGATGTAGTGGAACCGGAGCACGTCCTCCCACAGCCGCGCGGTTCTCAACGGAAGATTCTGCAAGGCCCGGGCCAGTCGCTCGCGGCGCCGGTGGGGCCGCTCGGGGGGGAGCGGCGGCGGCCCCTCCGGCCCCACCCCGAGGAACGCGCCGAGCTCCGGGTGGCGACCGAAGAAGACGACCGCCGAGTAGCCGGCCTTCTCCTGCCGGCCGCAGAACCGTTCCAGGGTCGTCGGGTGGTCGTGGAGGACCACCGCCCGGGGCTCGTAGACCAGCCGCTGCCCGGCCTTCGACAGGCGGTAGGAGAGCTCGATGTCCTCCCACGCCGGGTAGGGAAAGCGCTCGTCGAACGGCTCCTCGACCAGGCGGCGGCGGGCGAGCGAGAGGTTCGAGGTGTAGAAGAAGTTGAACGGCAGGTCCTCCGGGTCCTCGATCAGCGCGTAGCCGAACTGGAGGCCGTGCTCGTTGATGTAGCGCAGGAACGGGTTGGTCCGCACCCGCGGGTGCCAGCGGGTGTAGCCGATCACGGCGAGCTCCGCTCCGCCGCCCCGGCTCTCGTGGGCGCGGGCGTGGGCCGCCAGCCATCCCGGAGTCGGGACGGTGTCGTCCCCCAGGAAGGCCACCCGCTCCCCCGCTGCGGCACGGACCCCGGCGTTGCGCGCCGCCGCCGGCCCCCGATTCTCCTGGCAGAGGACCCGCGCCGGCACCCCGAAGCGCCGCCCGGCGAGAAACTCCCGCGTCCCGTCCCCCGACCCGTCGTCGACCACCACCACCTCGAAGGGCGGCGCCCCCCGCTGCCCCTCGACCGCGTCCAGCACCTCCGGCAGCACGTCCATCCGGTCGTGGGTCGGGATCACGACCGAGAACGCGGGCGCAGGCACGGAGGGGCTCACTCGCCCTCCCCCGGCGGCCAGGCGATGACCTCCTCGAGCCTCGCCCGCTCGAGCGGGAGGTCGTCCGGCAGCCAGGCGCGGAAGCCCTCGGAGCCGAACAGGGTCTCGTCGCCCGGGTAGGTCGGGACGAGGTAGGCGGGGAAGCGCCGGAAGATCTCGGCGTCGGAGCGCTTCCGCCGGCGCTGGACGGCGGCCCGGGAGGAGGAGGCGGCGTCGAGGTGGGCGAGCAGCCAGGTGGTCGCCCGGAGCTGCGCGACGGTGCGCTCATCGGTCACCCGGGGCGGCTCCGGGCGGCGGCTCCGGAGGAGCCGCCAGGCCTTGGCGAAGCCCCGGCGGGTGAAGTCGATCGGGCCGTAGGCGCGCCACTTCTCGGCCAGGGTCCGCGGCTCCCTCGGGGCCGGCGGCGAGGCCGGCGAGGTCTCGGCGCCCGCCTCGCCCGGGCGGGCGGTGTTGGCGATCAGGCCGGCGTAGGGGTCGAGGGTGAAGGCGGCGGCGCCGGGGTTGTTCTCGACCAGGAGGGTCTGGGTGCGGTGGGTGTAGGCGAGGAGCACCGCCGGCATCACCCGCTCCCAGAGGCCCGCCTCGTAGTTCTTGTAGGCGGTGAGGAAGGCGTTGCGCTCGAACAGGAAGCCGCGGTGGAAGTGGCCGAGGAGGTCGCTGGTCGCGGCCGAGCGGTGGCGGACCTCGGCGGCGTCGGCGTAGAGCACGCGCTCGCCGCCCGACCAGAGCCGCCAGCCGAGGTCGACGTCCTCGAGGTAGGCGAAGTAGGCCTCGTCGAAGCCGCCGGCTGCCTCGAAGGAGGCCTTGCGGACGAGCATGTTGCCGCCGCACGGGAAGAACAGCTCCGCCTCGTCCTCGGGCAGCCGGGCGCGGCCGAGGCGGCGGCCGAAGTCGAGCTGGAAGGCGTGGCCGTCGAAGGTCATGACGCCGCGGCCGAAGTCGAGCCGCCGGCCCTCCCAGTCGACGATCCGGCCCGAGACCGCGGCCACGTCGTCCGGCGCCCGCCGGTAGGCCGCGACCAGGGCGGCGAGCCAACCGTCGGCCGGAAGGGTGTCGTTGTTGAGGAAGGCGACCGCGTCGCCCTCGGACTTCGCGACCAGCAGGTTGTTGCCGGCGCAGAAGCCGGAGTGGACCGGGCTTTCGTAGAGGCGCACCCAGGGGTGGGCCCGGCGCACCCAGTCGGCGGTGCCGTCGTCGGAGCCGTTGTCGAGGAGCAGCACCTCCCAATCGACCCCCGGAGCGTGCTGGGCGCGGAGCGCGGCGAGGCAGGTCTCGAGGTGCCGCCGCCCGTTCCAGGAGAGCAGGCAGACCGAGACCTTGCGCACCGGCCGCCCGGGCCGGGGACGGCGGGCGGGGCTCACCGGCCGCCCCCCCCTCGGAGCCAACGCCGGAGCCGGCGCCGAAGGCGGAACCCGAGGCCGTCCGGCGGCGCCACCGTGGCCGGCCGGAAGGCGAAGCCCTCCTTGGTCGGGTCCTGCCGCGGCGCGCGGCAGAACTCGATCAGCGGCTCGAGCACCCGCTCCCAGGCGAAGCTCCGGGCGAGCCCGGCGGCGCCCGCGGCCCGGCGGGCCCGCGCGCCGGGGTCGCCGGCGAGGGCCTCCTCGAGGGCGGCGGCGAGCGCCTCCGGATCGCCCGGCGGCACCACCCAGCCGGCCTCCGCCTCCCGGAGCAGGCGCGCCAGGGTGCCGCCCTCGGAGGC
>DATKCC010000108.1:0-2584 GCA_035513375.1 Thermoanaerobaculia bacterium
CTCTGGGCGAGGGACTCGGCGAGGGCGGCGGCAGAGGTCCGGACCCCGAACAGCGCCACCCCGGGATCGGCCTCCCGCAGCAGTGACCGCAGAGCCGGAACGATCGCTGCCGGCTCCGCAACCGCCGCCCGGACGGCGAGAGCGGGTTGGACGATGTCCCAGGCGGTGCTGTCGATCGAGGTCTGAGCCATGGCGGCGTAAAGGGTCTCGGCCGGCTCCTTCCGGGGGTCCGCCACATCTCCCACCACGCCCACCACCTGGAACGAGCGCGCATCGAAGGCGCCGCCGGCCGCCGTCAGCACCCGGCCCACCGGATCCTCGCCCGGCCAGTAGCGCTCGGCGAAGGCCCGGTCGATCACCGCCACCGGCAGGGCTCCGGCGCGGTCCGAGGGACGAAGGGCCCGCCCGCGGAGGACGGGGATTCCGAGGGTCTCGAAGTAGCTGGGCGTCACCTGGCGGAAGCTCGCCATGTGCGCCTGGTCCACCGGGAGGTCCTCGTCCGGCAACCGGAAGGGGATCAGCCAGTTGCCGTCCGAGTAGGGCAACAGGTTGACGATCGCCGCGCTGCGTACGCCGGGGAGCTGCCGGAGCCGCTCGATCAGCTCCTCCTCGAAGCGCAGCCGGGTCGATCCCACGCCGTACTCGTCCTCCGGGAGCGAAAGATTCGCCGTCACCAACCCTGCCGTCTCGAAGCCGGGATCGCGGGTCGCGAGCCGGTGGAGATCCAGGAACAGGAACAGAGCGCCGACCAGGAGCGCCGCGGTCAGGGCGGTCTCGGCGATGACCATGCCGCCCAGCAGCCGGTGGCCCCGCGGGCCCTCGACGCTGCCGTGGAGTATCCCTCGAAGGTCGATCGATCGAGCGCTCCACGCCGCGATCCAACCGACGCCGGCCCCGACCAGGACCGAGAGCGCGACGCCGAAGGCGATCGTGGCCTCGTCGAAGGGAAGCTCGCCGTAGAGCTCACGGACGTGCCCGGGCAGCAGCGCAGTCAGCGGCCGCCGCAGCGCCGCGGCGAGCCCGACCCCGACGGCTCCTCCCAGGGTGGCCAGGACGACGTTCTCGGTCGTGAGCTGCCGAGCCCGGCGCCAGACCGAGGCGCCGAGGCTGGCCCGAACTGCCAGCTCACGAGCCCGGGCGACGGTCCGCGCCATCAGCAGGCTGACGACGTTTGCGGCGGCGACCAGGAGAACCAGCCCCACCCCGGTAAGCAGCAGGACCACCAGGCGATCCTCGCCCTCGATCAGGTTCTCCCGCGTGGGTCGGGCGGCAATCCGGTAGCCGCGACTCGTCGCGGGATGGGCCCGAGCCTGCCGCTCCGCGACCAGGTCGAGCTCGGCCTGCGCCTGGGCGAGCGTGACGCCAGGGGCGAGGCGGGCCTGGACGTTGAGACTGTGGGTGGCGCCCTCGTCGGGATCGAAATCCCACAGGCGCCAGAGCTCGGCCCCGTACGGGTAGTTGAGCCCCCGGGGCATCACTCCGATCACCGTGTGGGGCACGCCGTCGAGCGTGACGGTCCGGCCGATGATCCCCGAGTCGGCGCCGTAGTGGCGCCGCCACAAGCTGTCGGAGAGAACCACCAGCAGGCCCTCCCGCCCGGCCTGCTCCTCAGCGGGATCCCAGGTACGACCGAGGGCGGGCTTCAGCCCGAGGGTCCGGAACCAGCTCCCCGAGACCCCGATCGCGACCACCCGCTCCACACCGTCGCCGACGTCGAGGCCGGGCCCCTGGAACACCTGGGCGGTGACCGCGGCCAGGCTCCGCGCCTGGGCGCCGACCGCGTGGAAGTCGCGGCGGGAGAAGCTGACCTCGGCGAGGCTGCCGTCAGGGCGCTCGCGGACGTGGACCAGGCGTACGAGCCGCTCCCCCTCCACGAATGGGAGGGGCCGGAGCAGCGTCGCATGGGCAACGGTGAAGACGGCCGTGTTGGCCCCGATGGCCAGGCCGAAGGTGGCGACGACGACAGCCGTGAATCCGGGTGCGCGCCGGACACCGCGGAGCGTGAAGCGCACGTCCTGGACCAGCGCGTCCCAGTGCTCCCGCGGAGCGCTCCGTGCGAGGTCGGCGAGCGCTCGGAGCCAGAGCCGCAGGAGTCGCCGGCCGCGCCCCTGGCCCACCTGGCCCGGGCCGGAGCCGAAAGCGCGTCGATGCTGGAGGCGGAAGAGATCCTCCATCTCGTCCCGGTACGCGATCCGGAAGTCGATGGGGAAGAGGCGGAGCAGCCGGCGGTAGACCCGCTCGGACAGGCTCGGCCGGCTCACGACCGTGCCTCCTGGAAAGGCTTGCCGGCCGGGAGCAGTCGCTTCGATCGGGCGTCCGCGACCGCCTCTTCGAGCCGCGCGGCCTCCGCCGCCGCGATCCGGCGCCCGAGCTCGGTCAGCCGATAGTAGCGCCGCCGCTGGTCGTCGAGCTGCGGATCGGGTCGCTCCTCCGACTCCTGGATCAGGCCTGCCGCGAGCAGGCGCTTGATCGTGCCGTAGAGAGTTCCGGGTCCCATGGCGACCCGGCCCCCGGTCGTCAGCTCCACCTCCTGCATGATCGCGTAACCATGGCGATCGCGGTCGGCCAGAGCGAGCAGGACGTG
>DATKCC010000109.1:0-2901 GCA_035513375.1 Thermoanaerobaculia bacterium
GCCGGCTCGACCGGGCCGCTCTGGACCGCCCTGGTGGCGGTCGGCGTGCTCCTCCCGGTGCCGGACCTCCTCTGGATGGAGCTCCTGGGGATCCTGCTCCACGCCGGCGGGGTGCTCCTTACCTATCTCCTCGCCCGGCGCCTGGGGCTCTCGCCGGCGCTCGCCCTCCTCGCCGGCGGGCTCGCCGCCGCCACCGGTTGGCTCGCCTGGGCGGCGCTCTCGGGCATGGAGATCGCGCTCTTCGTCTTCCTCACTCTGGCCGGGATCGTCCTCCACCTCGACGAGCGCGCGGCGCCGCGGCGGGCGCCCCTCTCGCTCGCGGTCCTCGGGGTCTCCGCCCTGGCCCGTCCGGAGGGGGCGCTGCTCGTCGCGCTCGCCGCCGCCGACCGGCTCCTGCGCTTCCGGCGGACCGCGGAGGGGGCGCTCGGGTGGGAGCGGCCGGGAGCGACCGGTCTGCGCCGGCTGGTCGAGGGGCTGGCGCTGGCGGCGCTGGCGATCGGCCCGGTGGCGCTCTTCTACGCCGCGATCGGCGGCTCCCCGCTGCCCACGACCCTCGCGGCCAAGACCGGCGGCGGCGGGGCGGGCGTCCACCTGCCCGACCTTCGCTACCTCCACACCGCCGCGGGGGTTCTCTTCCAGGCCCACCCCTGGCTGACCCTGCTCGCCCCGGCCGGGTCGATCGCCCTGGTGCGGCGCCTCGGCACCCCGGGCGACCGCGGCCTCCTGCCCGCCCTCTGGCTCTTCGGGCTCCCGCTCGCCTACTCCTGCCTCACCCCGGCCGCCGGCAGCCCGCTCCTGGGGAACTTCGGCCGCTACCTCTTCCCGCTCCTGCCGCTGCTGATCGTCCTCGGCGTCCTCGGCCTCGAGCCGCTGGCCGCCGGCCTGGCTCCCGGCCGGGGGGGCGCCGCGGGGCGGCGGCTGCTGGCGCTCGCCGCGCTCGCGGTCCTGTTCGTCCCGACCCTGGCCGCCTCGGCCCGGACGGCCGCCCTCTATACCCGGAACCTCGCCGACGTCGACCGCGGCGATGTGGCGATGGCCCGCTGGCTCGCCGAGCGGCTGCCGCCCGAGGCGGTCGTCGCCACCATGGACATCGGCGCCCTCGCGGCGATCCTTCCCAACCCGATCGTCGACCTCGCCGGCATCGCCGATCCGGAGGTCCACGCCCACATCCGCCGCGCCCGGGCCGCTGGCGGCACCTGGCAGGACGGCGTCCTCGCCTTCCTCGCCGACCGGCGCCCCGACTACCTGGTGGTCTTCCCCGAGTGGCTGACCGAGGTCGAGCGCCCGGGCTCGCCCTTCAGGCGCCTTCACGCGATCCACGTTCCGGGCAACGTCACCCTGGGCCGCGACACCCTGGCGCTCTACTCGACGCCCTGGACCAGCTATCCTCTGCGCGAGCACGCCTTTGAGCCGCCCCCTGGATCTCCATAGGGGCACTTTGTCACCATCGAGCCGAGGATCCTGGATGAGCGCAATCAGCGGGTGGGGGCGTCCCTCTCCCCCCTCGAGGGAGAAAGAGGGACCGAGGGTGAGGGGGGTGGTCCGATGAACATCCCCGCCTTCGATCTCAAGCGCGCGACTGCGCGCCTCGCCGAGCCGGTCGCCGCCCGCTGGGCCGAGCAGGTGGCGGCGGGCGCCTTCATCGGCGGAGCGGAGGTCGAGCGCTTCGAGCGGGCGTTCGCCGAGTACCTGGAGGTCGGGCTCGGTGGGGCGGGCTGCGTCGGGGTGGCCAACGGCACCGATGCGCTGGTGGTGGCGCTCCGGGCGCTCGGCCTCGAGCCGGGCGACGAGGTGATCGTCCCGGCCTTCACCTTCGTCGCCACCGGCGCGGCGGTGGCTCTGGCCGGCGGCGTGCCGGTCTTCGCCGAGGTCGAGCCCGACACCCTGAGCCTGGACGTCGCCGACGCCGCGGCGCGGGTCACCCCGCGCACGGTCGGGGTGATCGGGGTCCATCTCTACGGCCGGCCCTACGACACGGCGGCCCTCGCCGAGCTCTGCCGCCGCCGCGGCCTCTGGCAGATCGAGGACGCCGCCCAGGCGCAGGGCGCCCGGACCGGCGGGCGCCGCGTGGGCACGCTCGGCGATCTCGCCTCCTGGAGCTTCTACCCGACCAAGAACCTGGGGGCGTTCGGCGACGCCGGCGCGGTCACCGGCAACGACCCGGAGCTCCTCGCCCGGGTGCGCCGGATCGCCAACCACGGCCGGACCGAGCACTACCTCCACGCCGAGGTCGGCACCAACAGCCGGCTCGACGCCCTCCAGGCGACGGTCCTCGCGCTGCGCCTGACCGGCCTCGACGAGGCGAACCGGCGCCGGCGGGAGATCGCTGGGCGCTACCGGGAGGCGCTCGCCGAGGCCTCGGCGGCCGGTGAGCTCGAGCTCCTCCGCGACCCGGAGGGGACCGAGCCGGTCTACCACCAATTCACCCTCCTGACCGACCGACGCGACGCGCTGAAGGCGCACCTCGCGGCCGCCGGGATCGGCTCGGGCATCTACTACCCGATCCCGCTCCACCGCCAGCCCGCCCTCGAGCGCTTCGTGCCGGCAGGCCTCGAGCTCCCGGTCGCCGAAGCCGCCGCGCGCCGAGCCCTCAGCCTGCCGATGTTCCCCGAGCTCGAGGACGGCGAGGTCGAGCGCGTGGCCGCGGCCGCCGCCGGCTTCTTCGCCTGAGAGCTTGAGAATCGATCTCCGGCCGTAGCGCGGGCGCCCGCAGTAGGCCAGGAGATCGATTCACAAGCTCTGGGCCCTCAGGTGCCGTAGACGATCCACAGCACGGCGAGGCCCCAGAGCGCCAGGTTCACCAGGAACGGCGGGTCGGTGAGGATCGCCTCGGTCGGGTTGCGCGCCTCGGGGGACTGGTAGATCAGGTAGAGGTAGCGGAAGATGCCGAAGAGCACCAGC
>DATKCC010000110.1:0-3101 GCA_035513375.1 Thermoanaerobaculia bacterium
CGAGCACCCTCCCGATCCGCTCGAGCGACCAGTCGAGCTCCTCGCGGGTGATGACCAGCGGCGGCGCCATCCGAATGACGTGTTTGTGGGTCTCCTTCGCCAGCAGCCCCTCGCGCTGGAGCGCCTCGCAGAAGCGGCGCGCGCCGCCGGCCTCGGGGTGGAGCTCGATACCGATCCAGAGCCCCCGGCCCCGGACCTCCTTGACGTGGGGTGAGTCGAGCCGTCGCAGCCGCTCGAGGGCGTAGGCGCCGAGCTCGGCCGAGCGCTCCGGGAGCCGCTCCTCGACGATCACCCGTAGCGCCTCGACCGCGACCGCGGCCGCCAGCGGGTTGCCGCCGTAGGTCGAGCCGTGGGAGCCAGGGTCGAAGACCCCCATGACCTCCTCCGAAGCGAGGATCCCGGAGACCGGATAGAGGCCGCCCGAGAGCGCTTTGCCGACGATCACCACGTCCGGCCGGATTCCGTCGTGCTCGAAGGCGAAGAGCTTGCCGGTCCGACCCAGACCCGACTGGATCTCGTCGGCGACCAGTAGCGCCCGGTGCTCCTCGGTCAGCTCGCGAAGGCGGCGCAGATAGCCCTCGGGCGGCACCACGATCCCGGCCTCGCCTTGGATCGGCTCGACCAGGACCGCCGCGATCCGATCGCCGCGCTCGGCGAGAGCGCGCTCGACCGCCCCGGCGTCGCCGTAGGGCAGGAGCGTGAAGCCCGGGGTGAAGGGGCCGAAACCGGAGCGGCTACCCTCTTCGGTCGAGAAGCCGACGATGGTCGTGGTGCGGCCGTGGAAGTTGTTCTCGAACACCAGGATCTCGGCCTCGCCGTCCGGCACGCCCTTGACCGTGTACGCCCACCGGCGGGCGGCCTTGATCGCGGTCTCGACCGCTTCGGCGCCGGTGTTCATCGGCAGGAACTTCGGGAAGCCCGAGAGCTGGCAGAGCTCACGGTAGAGCTCGCCGAGGCGGTCGTTGCGGAAGGCCCGGGAGGTCAATGCCAGCCGGCCCGCCTGCTCGACCAGCGCGCGGACGATCCGCGGGTGGCAGTGGCCCTGGTTGACCGCCGAGTAGGCGGCGAGGAAGTCGAGGTAGCGGTTACCTTCGACGTCCCACACCCAGCAGCCCTCGCCGCGGGTGATCACCACGTCGAGGGGGTGGTAGTTGTGCGCGCCGTAGCGGTCTTCGAGCTCGATGTAGTCCTGGGCGGTGGGCTTCTGGTCGGTAGCGATCATGGTCCGATCTCCGTCGGGGAGGGCCGCCGCGGCGCCTCGGTCTGCCCTCGTCAGAGGACGCTCGGTGCCCGCCGCGGGTTCTCGTTCGGTCAGGGTGACCGTTGCCGGCGGCCGTCCGGTTTCTACCACAGAAGCGGTGCCGGGCGCCCGTCGGCACCTGGGTGGCAAGGTCCTTGCTGAACCTCCTGGCGGACCCCGGCCGACCACGGCCGGGACAGCACGGATACCTACTGCGGAGGACGCGAATCATGACCACCGAAGCCATTCGCCGGCGCACCTCGCCGGCTTCGCTGCGCGGCAAGAGGCTCGCCAAGGGGATCGCAGCGACCCTCGCCCTGAGCATCGCCGCGACACTCTTCTCCTCCTGCGCCGCCTGGCGAGCGCGCGACCCGTACGAAACCCGCCGGGACAAAACGGTCAAAGGCGCCGGCATCGGCGCCGTCGCGGGTGCGGCGGGGGCGATCCTCAAGGGCGAGCGCGAAGCGGACGAGATCCTCGCCGGCGCCGCCATCGGCGCGGTCGTAGGCGGTGGCATCGGCGCCTACATGGACCACCAGGAGGAGCGCCTGACGCGGATCCCGGGCACCTCGGTCGAGCGGGTGAGCGAGGACATGATCCTGATCCACTTCGACTCGGACCTCCTCTTCGCCGTCGACTCGGCGAGCCTCAGCCCGGGTGCACAGGGGACGCTCGGCCAGGTCGCTCAGGTGATCCACGACTACCCGAAAACCGCGGTAGTGGTCCACGGCCACACCGACTCGACCGGGGCGGAGGCACACAACCAAGCGCTCTCGGAGCGGCGGGCGCGCTCGGTCGAGAGCTACCTGGTCAGCCGCGGCGTGGCTGCTTCGCGGATGACCGCGGTGGGCTCGGGCGAGAGCTTGCCGGTGGCCTCGAACGACTCCGAGTCGGGCCGCCAGCAGAACCGGCGGGTGGAGATCCTGCTCAAGGCGAAGGCCAAGTAGCGGTTGGTCGGGAGGGCTTGGGCGCCCCCGGAACCGGCCGCCAGGGAAGAGCTCGTCTCCGCCCGGGGCGGGAGGAGGGGCGAGGTCTGTAGAATGCCGGGACCGTGGCGCGTGTTATAGCCGGCGACCTAGGAGCGGCCCTGCGACGATGACCCCCGAGCCCGACGATCTACGAGTCGCAAGTGGACCCCCCGACGAGCCCGCTTCGGGCGAGACCGAGAGGCGACCCACCGGCCCGGCGCGGGCCTTCTGGGAGTGGCTCCGGCCGCTCGTCGCCCTGCTTGTCGTGCTGATGTCGTTCCGCTCGGCGGTCGCCGACTGGAACGACGTACCCACCGGGTCGATGAAGCCCACGATCCTCGAGGGCGATCGGGTGTTCGTCAACAAGCTCGCCTACGACCTTCGGGTGCCCTTCACCACCTGGCGCCTCGCCGAGTGGAGCGAGCCGCGCCGCGGGGACATCGTGGTGCTGCTGTCGCCGGAGAACGGGCGGCGGCTGATCAAGCGGGTGATCGGCGTGCCGGGCGACGTCCTGACGCTCCGCCGCAACCGCCTGCTCGTCAACGGCAGCCCGGCGAGCTACCAGCCGATGGAGCGGGAGGTCGGCCTGGTTCGGCAGGACCAGCCCTTCCGCAGGCTCCTCGCCTGGGAGGAGATCGGCGACGAGCGCCACCCGGTGATGGTGACCCCGGCCCTCCACAGCTCGCTCGGTGACTTCGGCCCGATTACCATCCCCGAGGGCCGCTTCTTCCTGATGGGCGACAACCGCGACGAGAGCCGCGACTCCCGCGCCATCGGCTCGGTGCCCCGGGACCGGATCCTCGGCGAGGCGCTGGCGGTCGCGTTCTCGGTCGACAAGAGTGAAGGCTTCCCCTACCTCCGCGCCGGCCGGTTCTTCGAGGCGCTCGAGTAGC
>DATKCC010000111.1:0-3803 GCA_035513375.1 Thermoanaerobaculia bacterium
GAACACCATGAAGGTGAACAGCAGCTTCCCCAGGTCGTGGAAATGGTCGGCGGTTACCGCCTGTCGCAGGAAGCCGGAGCGCGTCAGGGCCAGAGCGAGCAATGCCAGCGCTGCGAAGCCGCCGACGACGCTTCCCGCGAAGAAGTAGACACCGAAGATCGTCGAGTACCAGTGGGGATCGAGCGACATCACCCAGTCGAAGGCGGCGAAGGTCAGGGTCAGGGCGAAGGCCACCAGGCCCGGCGCCGAGACCGCCTGGAGCCGGCGGGTCGCGGCCGGGTCGCCCGTGGCGTCCTGGCGGATCGAGGTCCGCCGGAGCCACCAGGCGAGGAGCCCCCAGACGGCGAGGTAGACGGCGCTCCGCGCGTAGAAGGCCCCGGTGTTCAGGAAGATCCGCTTCCCCGCCACCAGCGGGTCGTGGGCCGCCTCGGCGCCCATCCAGGGGAAGAGCTCGCCGGCGCCGAAGGCGGCCGGGACGAAGAGCAGCGCGAAGAGCGGCAGCGTCGCCGCCCAGTGCTCGGCCAGGCGCCGGACGGCGACGCTCCAGCCGGCCCGGGTGACGTGCTGCAGCAAGACGAAGAAGAGGCCCCCGACCGCCAGCGTGAGCCAGTAGAGCCAGGCGACCCAGTAGGCGCTCCAGACGCGCGCGGCGCCCGCGCCCTCCCCCCTGCCGCCGAGGGCGAAGGCGGCGAGGAGGAGAAGGAGCCCGATACCCGCCGCGGCCCAGCAGGCCTTGACCAGTGGGTGGCCGTCCGGGAGGCTCACCTCCCGGGGCGAGATCGAGACGCCGGGGCGGCCGTTCGGGTGCTCGTGGGCCACTCTAGTCTCCCCCGCTTTCGATCAGCTCCACCCGGCTCGAGCCGAGCTCCGAGAGCAACCGCAGCGTGCTCTCCCGGTCGAAGCGCTCGTCCCGGGCCTCGATCGAGAGGAAGAAGCGGTCGTCGCTCATCCGCTCGAAGGCGGCCGAGGCGAAGAGCGGGTGGTGGTGCCGGGGCAGGCGGCAGAGGGCGAGGAAGCCGGCGACCGCCCCCAGGGCGCCTCCGAGGACGCCGCACTCGAACATGACCGGCACGAAGGCCTGCCAGGAGAAGAGCGGCTTGCCGCTCACCACCAGCGGGTAGGCGGTGGTCGACACCCACCACTGGAGGAGCATGCCGCCGGCGGCGCCGCCCAGGCCCAGCACCAGGACGAACAGCGGCACCGGGGAGCGCTTGAGGCCCATCGCCCGCTCGAGGCCGTGGACCGGGAACGGGCTGTGGGCGTCGAAGTGGCGGTAGCCCGCGGTGCGCACCCGGCGGCTCGCCTCGAGCAGCGCCCCGGGGGTGCCGAACTCGGCGAGCGCGCCCCAGACCCCCGTCTCAGCCATGACCGGCCCCCGCGAGCCTGCCCGGGTGGGCGTCCGGTCCGACGCCGTGGGCGTGGGCCTCGGGCAGCACCCCCTTGAGCTCGGACATCGCCACCATCGGCACGAAGCGCACGAACAGGGTGAACAGGGTAAAGAACAGGCCGAAGCTCCCCAGAAGGGTCGCGACGTCCCAGAAGGTGGGTACGAAGTAGTCCCACATCGAGGGCAGGAAGTCGCGGTGCTGGGAGGTGATGACGATGACGAAGCGCTCGAACCACATGCCGATGTTGACCAGGATCGAGACCGCGAACAGGATCGGGATCGAGGTCCGGGCCCGCTTCCACCAGAAGAGCTGGGGCGAGAGCACGTTGCAGGAGACCATGATCCAGTAGGCCCAGGCGTAGGGGCCGCTCGCCCGGTTGAGGAAGGCGAACAGCTCGTACTGGTTGCCGCTGTACCAGGCGATGAAGAACTCGGTCGCGTAGGCCAGGCCGACCATGCTGCCGGTCGCCAGGATGAGCTTCGCCATGCGGTCGAAGTGGAGCAGCGTGACCAGGTGCTCGAGCCGGAAGGCGACCCGGCAGACGACCATCAGCGTGATGACCATCGCCAGGCCCGAGAAGATCGCGCCGGCGACGAAGTAGGGCGGGAAGATCGTGGTGTGCCAGCCGGGGAGCTGCGAGACCGCGAAGTCGAACGACACCACCGAGTGGACCGAGAGGACGAGCGGCGTCGCAAGGCCCGCCAGGAGCAGGTAGGACCGCTCGTAGTGGAGCCAGTGCCGGGCCGAGCCGCGCCAGCCGAGGGCGAAGAGGCCGTAGGCGAGCTGGCGCGCCCGGCTCTTCGCCCGGTCGCGCATGGTGGCGAGATCGGGGATCAGGCCGAGGTACCAGAAGAGGAGCGACACCAGGCCGTAGATCGAGACCGCGAAGACGTCCCACATCAGCGGGCTGCGGAACTGGGGCCACATCGCCATCTGGTTGGGCACCGGCATCATCCAGTAGTCGAGCCAGGGCCGCCCGGTGTGGATGCCGGGGAAGGTCAGGGCGCACGCGACGGCAAACAGGGTCATCGCTTCGGCCGCGCGGTTGATCGAGGTGCGCCAGCGCTGGCGCACCAGGAATAGCACCGCCGAGATCAGGGTGCCGGCGTGGCCGATGCCGACCCAGAAGACGAAGTTGACGATCGGCCAGCCCCAGGCGACCGGCACCTGGTTGCCCCAGATCCCCACCCCCTCCCACATCAGCCAGGCGATGGCGACGCCGAAGAGCCCCAGCATCGAAAGTGACACCGCCAGCACGGCGTACCAGCCGATCGGCGGCTGCCACTCGACCGGCCGCGCCACGGCCTCGGTGACCCCGTGGAAGCCGGGGTTGCCGGTGACCAGCGAGGGGCGGTACTCGACCGGATCGACGTCCGGGATCACCCCTGCCCGGGGGTCGCGTGGGATCTCTGCCACAGCCATGGTCGGTGGGCGTCGGAGAAGTCCGGTGGGTTTTAGCACCGCCGGCTCCCCCCGTCAACCGCCGGCGAGGGCAGCGAAGCCGCGTTGGCGGCCGAATTCGATGCCGGCTTTCCGGTGGACGGCGCCGGGTGCCGCCGGCTTCATCGCTCCTCGATGACCCAGAGGAGAGAGACCATGACCGACTACCGAATCGTCGCGATCCCCGGGCTTGCCGTTGGTGCGCTCGTACTCGGCGAGGGACTTCTCGCCTTCCTTCGTGAGCCAGTAGATGAAGCGGTCGTCGGCGGGGCCGGCGAGTTCCGCCGGGCCGGGCGCTGGGGCAGCGGTTCTGCACCATCGAGCACGTGGCGCTGGTCCTTTCCGGGACCGCCACGGCGGCGTTCGAGGACGGCACGGTCCAGGAGCTTTCAGCGGGCACGCTGTTCTACATCCCGCCGGCACCGCACGAGAGTTGCGTCGTCGGGGACGAGCCTTGCGTCTCGCTGCACTTCCTCGGCGCCGACCTCTAAGCCACGTTGCGCGCGATCCGCCGGGATGGAGAGCGGATAAACGGCACGATCCTTTGAGGCCGGCTGGACCTGCCCGGCAACGAGAGCGGCCGGCTCCGGGCCCTCGGCGACGGCCGGGACCTGCCCGGGACAGCGCTGTTCCTCTACGACGCGCAGCCGTGCCGGCTGGACTAGCGGGTGGGGTGAGGGCGGCGGAGCCGCTGGTCAGGGTGGTAGAGTAGTCGGCAGTGGATTCAGCCGGGACGAGAACCCGCCAGAGGAGATTCGCATGAAGTACCAGGTGGCGCTCCACAGCACAGAGGAAGGCTACAGCGTCTCGGTCCCCGGCCTGCCGGGTTGCTGGTCCCAGGGCAGCACCGAAGCCGAAGCGCTGGAGAGTATCGAGGACGCAATCCGCGAGTACCTCGCTGTCGTAAGAGCTCAGCTCAAGGAGGTCGAGGTCCGAGAGGTCGAAGTGGCGGTCTAGCGTGCCCAGGATTCCTGG
>DATKCC010000112.1:0-2338 GCA_035513375.1 Thermoanaerobaculia bacterium
CAGACCCGCATGGGGCGGCTGGTCGAGAGCTCCATCGACCGGCTCGGCCCGGTCCGGCGGGCGCGCGAGGAGATGAACGTGCTCCGCGACCGGCTGGAGCAGCTCGAGGCCTCCCTCGCCGAGCTCGAGACCGCTCCCGCCCCAACCGAGAGCCGGGGCCGGACCGAGGGTAGCCAGCCGGCGCCGACCCGGCGCAAGAAGTCGGCCGCGGGTTGACTCGAGAGCGCCCTACGCGCCCGTCGAGACATCGAAACCAGGAGGAGGCAGCCCCATGGGTAGCGACAAGAAGTCGAGGAAGGCCCAGCACGAGATCAAGGAGTCGGCGCAGAAGATCTGGCTCGCCGGCCTCGGTGCCCTGACGGTCGCCGAGCAGGAAGGGGCGAAGATGTTCGACGCCCTGGTCGAGCGCGGGCGGGAGTGGGAGGGCCGGAGCAAGGAGCGGATGGAGAAGGCCCGCTCCCGCGTCGGGCACGCGGTCGACGACGTCGAGAGCCGGGTCGACGAGCGCGTCTCGGCGGCGCTTCACCGTTTCGGCGTGCCGAGCCGTGACGAGATCCACGAGCTCACGCGCCGGGTCGAAGAGCTCAACGCCCAGATCGAGAAGCTGAACCTCGCCAAGGCGAAGGCCAAGGGGGGGACCAAGCCCAAACCCACTGGGGCTGGCAAGGCTCGCAAGACGGCCTGAGGAGCGGCCCATGGCTATGGGCACCGGTCAGGCCGGCGACGGTCCCTCCGCCCGACGCCCGCGCTTCGGCGTGGCTCTGGCCGGTGGTGGGCCCGAGGGCGCGATCTACGAGATCGGCGCCCTCCGCGCCCTGGACGAGGTGCTCGAGGGGATCGACTTCAACCGGCTCGACGTCTATGTCGGGGTGAGCGCCGGCTCGTTCATCGCCGCCTCGCTCGCCAACTCGATCGACACCGCGCAGCTCTGCCGCGCGATCGTCTCGCACGAGCCGGGTGAGCACCCGTTCATCCCCGAGACCTTTCTGACGCCCGCGGGCAAGGAGTGGGCCCGCCGGAGCAAGGACCTACCCCGACTGCTCCTCGAGGCGCTCGGCGACTACCTGCGGCACCCGGTCGACAACAGCTTCCTGGGCTCGATGACTCGGTTGGGGCGCGCCCTCCCGGTGGCGGTGTTCGAGAACGAGCCTCTCCGGTCCTATCTTGCGTCGGTCTTCTCCAAGCCCGGCCGGACCGACGACTTCCGCAAGCTCGCCTCCCGCCTCTTTGTGGTGGCGGCCGACCTCGACTCGGGGCAGCCGGTGCGCTTTGGCGAGCCGGGGTTCGATCGCGTGCCGATCTCGAAAGCGGTACAGGCCTCGACCGCGCTGCCGGGGCTCTACCCGCCGGTCGAGATCGACGGCCGCTACTACGTCGACGGCGTGCTGCTCAAGACCGTCCACGCTTCGGTCGCGCTCGAAGCCGGGGTCGAGCTTCTGCTCTGCGTCAACCCGATCGTTCCGGTGGACACCGTGCGGGCGGTGGAGGAGGGGGTGATGAAGCGCGGCCGGTTGATCGACCGGGGCCTGCCGACGGTTCTCTCCCAGACCTTCCGCACCCTGATCCAATCGCGGCTCGAGGTCGGGATGCGGACCTACGAGAAGCGCTTCGCGGGCCGCGACGTCGTGCTCTTCCAGCCGCGCCGGGACGACTACAAGATGTTCTTCACCAACATCTTCAGCTTCGACGACCGGGTGACGGTGTGCGAGCACGGCTACCTGCAGACCCGGCGGGACCTCCGGGAGCGCCGCGCCGAGCTCGAGCCGGTCCTGGCCCGCCACGGAGTCTCGATCCGGGACGACGTGCTCGCCGAGGAGGATCGGGACCTCTGGTCCCACGTCGGGCTCCAGCCGCGAGCCCCGGGGCGGCGCGACCTTCGCCGGCGCCGCGCCCGCGCGGCCTCGGCGCCGGAAGCTTTCCTCACCGACCGGCTCGCGGCGACCCTCGACCGCCTCGATCGGGTCGTCGACTCGGCCCGCTAGCGGAGCCCGGCGGGAGTTCTCGTCCGCTCGCGGGACGGCTCGTTCCGTAACCGGACGGGCGGTCTCCTGCTCCAGGTCCGTGGCGCCTCCTGATGAGTCGGGACCGGCGCGGCGCTCCGCTGGCACGGCGGTTGCGGTCGCCGGCTCCGGTACCGGGCCATCCGACCGCCGGAGGAACCATGGACGCTCTCGCCCAAGATCTGCGCTTCGCGCTCCGCACCCTCGCCAAGAGCCCGGCCTTCACCGCCGCCGCCGTGCTCACGCTCGCCCTCGGCATCGGCGCCAACACGGCGGTCTTCAGCGTCGTCGACGCCGTGCTCCTCGACCCCCTCGACTTCCCTGCGGAGGAGGAGCTG
>DATKCC010000113.1:0-10612 GCA_035513375.1 Thermoanaerobaculia bacterium
ACGTCGCCTTCGGCAAACTCCTCGGGCGGCTCCTCCGAGCGCCAGAAGGGCTCCCCCTGGTCGAGCTCGAGGGTGAGCTCCGGGCGGCCCTCGGAACGGCCGCGGTCGCTGTCGGAGCCGCGGACGCCGACCAGGTACCAGGCGCCGACCCCCGGGCGGACGTAGAGGACCTCCGCCCGTTCGAACCGGTTGCGAAGCACCCGCCAGGCGCCGTTCTGCGCCCGGTCGAGCCCGTTGCCCGGGAACGGCAGCTCGGTCGGCGTGAACCCCTCGGGGCTCGCGATCCTGAACTCCCCGCTCTCCGGCCCGACGACCGTCCAGAGCGACAGCGGCGCCACCCCGTCCGGCAGATCCAGCCGGGCGACGCCCTCGGCGTCGGCCGCCACCACGTCCCGCCTCTGCACCAGGCGCCAGAGGTAGACGTGACGCTCCCGGGAGACGCCGTGGAAGATCACCTCCGCCGCCGGGAGGAACCCGCTCGCCACCACCGATTGAGCCTCGAAGACGATCTCGGGCGGCGCGCTCGCCGCCCGACCGAGGGGCACCGGGGCGGCCGCCAAAGCTCCGCCCGGTATCGCCAGGTACAAGCCGAGGGCGAGACAGCCGGCAAGCCAGGGAGCCCGGGGGAGGCGCTCGGCTCGCTTCACGAGCTCGACCTCCGCCGCGGCGTCGGCCGAGGCCGAATGTGTTTTGGGGATGCGCCGCACTGGGTGCTCGATCGGGTGGGCGCTCTCGCGGGATGTCATGGGACCACCGTAGCGTGGTCCGACGCGACTGCGCAAGTTGGTAAGCAGAAAAATTCTCAGGGACGTCGAAGCTCCGTTTCCCCTGTGGGTAAAGCCCCCCAGGGCGAGGCCGATCTAGTTCGGGTCCTGGAACCGCGCCCCGGGAGCGCGCTCGGCCTCGCGGAGGAAGCCGGCGACCCGGAGGATGGCATCCGCGGTGAGGGTCCGCGCCCGGGCGGCGTCGCGCAGGAGGAAGAGCGCCGCCAGCGCCTCCTGGTGGAGGGCGTAGGCCTGGAAGAGCTCGACCGCCTGGGCGGCGATCTTCTCGAGCTCCTGGAAGCGCTTCTGCCGGTGGTAGAGGGACGCCAGCTCGAGGCAGACGAGGGGGGCGTCGAAACCCTGGCGCTGCCGGACGAGCTCCTCGAGGACCTGGAGGTAGCCCCGCTCGGCCGCGGCCGGGTCGCCGAGCTCGGCGGCGAGGCGCGCCTGGAGCCAGGAGACGCGGAGACGGGTGTGGGCGTCCGCCTTCTCGGCGTAGAGGTCGGCGTGCCAATCGAGGACGTCCCGCGCGGCCGCCGGCCGGCCGGCGTCGGTCAGGTGGAAGGCGTAGTTGACCCGGGCGGAGAGATAGAGGCGGAGGTTGCCCTCCGGCGACAGCAGCGCGAGGGCGGCGCGGTCGGCGTCCAGAGCTACAGGGAGATCGTCGAGGAGGCCGTGGGCGATGCCGAGCTGCATGAACACACGGGCCAGGCGCTCGTCGTCGCCGAGGATCCTGTAGAGGGCGGCGGCGCTCTCCAGGCGCTCGACCGCCTCGTCGAAGCGGTTCTCGTCGCTGCAGAGCGAGGCGAGGAGGCTGTGGAGCTCGGCGCCGAGGTCGAGGTCGGTGACCTGGTGGCGCTCGACGAGGTTCCGGGCCTGGTAGAGGCGAGCGCGGGCGAGGTCGAAGTCGCCCAGGGCTCGGTGGGCGTTGCCCTGGTAGGCGATCGCCAGGATCTGATGAGGGTAGTAGGGGGAGGCATAGGCGTCGGCCACGGCCTCGGCGGTCCGCGCCCAGGCGAGCGACCCCTGGGGGTCGTGCGGCAGGCAGGCCCGGGCCTCGGCGATCAGGTCCTGGCTGAGGGCGCGGTTGGCGAAGCGCTCGGGGGAGTTGTGGATCCGGAGGAGCCGCTGCTCGGGCGAGAGCTCCCGCAGAAGGGCAAAGAGCTCTGGCGCGGCCTTCCGGTCCTCCTCGTAGCGACGGAAGTGGGCCTCGATCTGGACGGCCTGGCTCACCGGCTTCCGGTAGGCCGCGAGCGGAATCTCCTCCGCGGCCACCGCCACGGCCTCTTTGCGGCAACCGGAGCAGAGGCCGGCCAGGCGCTCGAGGAGGAGCTCGGCCAGGTGACGGTAGGAGACCTGGCCGCGCCGGGCAGCCAGGAGGAGCTTGCGGGTGATATGGCGATGCTTGGGCATAGGGCCATACCTTTGTCGTAAATGTGGTCCCTCTGGACCACCAGTGCCGGGGAGGCAGGAAGACGGGACAGGAAAGGTGGGGCGCCGGCGCTGTGGAGACGGGCGCCGGCGCCCCGGGAAGCGGACTAGCCGTTCGGATCGATGGTGGCGCGGTGCTGCGGGTCGGCCGTGGGGTCGTCGGTTCCGTCAGTCGCCGTGGGTTGGCCGTCGGGGTCGATCCCGTGGCCGTTCGGCTGAAAGACGCTCACCAGAGGCTGGGTGAGCTCCCCCCACCAGCCGGCGAGAACCTGGACGACGCGCGCCGGGACACCGGCGTCCGGCGAGGGCGCGGCGAGGGTCGGGGGGGCCGCCAGGAAGACAGCTACCCCCAGGGCGGACAGCGTCCGCGTGAGCCTGCGGTTCCACATGAGAGAGATCCCTTTCCAGGAGAGGTCACTGGGGCCGGCACCCTGCCGGGCCGTGCCTCCCCCTAGTGCTCTCAGTGTGTGGCAGCGCGGAAGCGCTCCGCTGTACGCGGTCGCCGGTTGGGGCCAGCGGGGCGGGGCTACTCGATGTCGAAGTAGAGCCGGAGGGCTTCGCGCACGAGCTCGGCTTCGGTGCGGTTGGTCTCGTAGGCGTCCTTGCGCAGGCGCTCCTCGACGTCCCGGTCGATCCAGAAGGTCATCCGCACCATCAGCGGCGTCACGGTGGTCTTGCCACCGCGGCGGCCACGCGGGGGCTCTTTGCCCCGGTCGTCGTCCCTCGAAGGCGCCATTCGAGGGGGGATTCTAGCGTGTACGGCCCTACAGCGCGGAAGCCGAGTACAATCCGCGGGTGGGCGACATACAGCGAGCCGTATACGAGGAGCCCCGCTTCGCCCTGGTCGAGGGCGAGGTCTGCGCGCTCCTGGAGGAGACGCCGGAGGCCTTCTACCAGGCAGCCCTCTGCGATCCGCCCTACGGCCTGGGGCTCTTCGGGTTGCCATGGGACCAGGAGGTCCCCGGCCCACCGGCCTGGGCCGCCCTCGCCCGGGTCCTCGAGCCCGGGGCGTGGCTCCTGGCCTTCGGCCACGCGCGGACCCACCACCGCTTGATGGCGGCGATGGAGGACGGCGGCCTGGAGCTCTCGGACGTCCTCCTGTGGCTCTTCGGAACCGGCATGCCCAAGGGGGGGAGCTCCCTCAAGCCGGCCTGGCAGCCGATCGTCCTCGCCCGGCGGCCCGGCCCGCCGCGGCCGCTCAACGTCGATGGCTGCCGCACCCAGGGCGTCGTCCTCGCCGCCGATCGGCGCTCCTCGCCCCGGGGCCGGCGGATGTTCCACGGCGGGGCCGGCCGGGAGCGCTCCGGCGAGCGCCACCACGCCGGCGGCCGCTGGCCGGCGAACCTCCTGCTCGACCACGGCCCGGCCTGCGTGGCGGAGGGCTGCACTGGCGGCTGTCCGGTCGAGCTCCTGGGAGGCGACGACGGCATCCCGCGGTTCTTCTGGTGCCCGAAGCCCGCCGGCGACGAGCTCCGGGGCAACCCCCACCCGACGAAGAAGCCGGTCCGCATCACCGAGTACCTCGCCCGCCTCCTCCTCCTCGAAGGCCACCGGCGCCTGGCCGTCCCCTTCTGCGGCTCGGGGTCCGAGATGGTGGGCGCCGTCCGCGCCGGCTGGCCGCAGGTGTGGGGTGCTGATCGGGACCCCGGCTGGCTCCCGATCGCGGAGCGGCGCCTGCTCGAGGAGGGAGCGGCCAAGAAGCGATCGCCGGGGAGGAAGCGATGATCCGGCCCGCCCCGTCACCTTCAACGACCGAGGAGGAGAGGAGCATGGAGCCCAAGAACGATGGAGGCTCCGCGAGTCGTGCCGCGGCCAGGGCGCGCGCACGGATCGCCGTCGCACAGAGGAGCCTGGTGTTGAACTTCGTCGCCGCCCTCCTGGCCCTGCCCTGGTTGGGCATCGTCGTCTGGTGGCGGGGCTGGCCCGCGTGGCTCCTGGTGGTGCCGGTCTACTTCGCCTTGCGGTGGCTCCTCGACCGCCTCACCCACCCGGACAGCCTGCGGGAGCTCGAGGGGCGGCTCGGGCGCCGGTGACCCCCGGAAGAGCATCCACAAGAGCGCGCTCCGTACCTCCAGGCGTCTCCGACAGCTGACCTACTCGTCCCCCTCCTCCGCGCGGATCGGGAAGAGCTCGGCCTGGCGGCGGTCTCTCGGAGTGATCGGGACCCGGTAGTCGCCGGTCCAGCAGGCGTTGCAGTAGGAGCTGTCCTCGCCGGAGAGGCAGTCGAGCAGTCCCGCGAGCGAGAGGTAGGCCAGGCTGTCGGCCTCCAGGAACTCGCGGATCTCCTCGATCGAGTGGCTCGAGGCGACCAGCTCCTCCCGGGTCGGCATGTCGATCCCGTAATGGCAGGGCCAGCGCGTGGGTGGGCAGGAGATCCGGACGTGGACCTCGGCGGCGCCCGCGTCCCGGACCATCTTGACGATCTTGGGCGCCGTCGTCCCGCGGACGATCGAGTCGTCAACCAGGACGACGCGCCGGCCCTCGATCAGCTCGCGGACCGGGTTGAGCTTGATCCGCACCCCGAAGTGGCGGATCGACTGCTTGGGCTCGATGAAGGTCCGCCCCACATAGTGGTTGCGGATCAGGCCGAACTCGAACGGCAGGCCCGACTCCCGGCTGTAGCCCAGGGCCGCGAACAGCCCCGAGTCCGGCACCGGCACCACCAGGTCCGCCGGCACCGGCGCCTCGCGGGCGAGCTGGGCCCCCATCGCCAGCCGCGACTCTGCCACCGAGTCGCCGAAGACCCGGCTGTCCGGCCGGGCGAAGTAGACCTGCTCGAAGGCGCACCGGGTGGGCTCGGGGCGCCGCTCGAGGCGGAAGCTCTGGACCTCGCCGCCCCGGGCCACCATCACCTCGCCGGGCTCGAGCTCGCAGACCGTCTCGGCCGCCAGGAGGTCGAAGGCGCACGTCTCGGAGGCGAAGCAGGGCGCGCCGTCGAGCCGGCCGAGGACCAGGGGCCTGAATCCGTGGGGGTCGCGGACCGCGATCAGGCCCTCTTGGGTGATGACCAGCAGCGAGAACGCCCCCTGCACCTCGCCCAGGGCCTCGATCAACGACTCGACGACGCTCTCCCGCGGCCGGCGGGCCATCAAGTGCAGGATCACTTCGGTGTCGCTGGTGGTCTGGAAGATGGCGCCGGCGGCCTCGAGCTCGTCGCGGAGCTCGACCGCGTTGGTCAGGTTCCCGTTGTGGACCACGCCCACCGGGCCCATCGAGGTCTTGACCACGATCGGTTGGGCGTTGGCGATCACGCTCGTGCCCGATGTCGAGTAGCGGGTGTGGCCGAGGGCCCGGTCGCCGGGCAGGCGTTTGAGGACCCGCTCGCCGAAGAGCTCGGCGACGTGGCCCATGCCGCGCTCGACGTGCAGGCGCACGCCGTCCCACGAGACCATCCCCGCCGACTCCTGCCCCCGGTGCTGGAGGGCGTAGAGGCCGAGGTAGGTGAAGTTCGCCGCGTCGGGCTTGCCTTCGATGCCGAAGATGCCGCACATGAGTTTGCGAAGCTCGGTCTCAGCCCGACGAGACAGCAGTGTCGACCCCGGTCAACGTCTCCCCCGCCCCCGCCCGTTGTCTCGGCTCCTCTGCCATGACTCGATCCGATCCGATAACTAAAGCTCGAGCGCTCGCGGCAACGCCGTCGACCAGATCTCGGTGAGCTCCGCGACCGGCGCCGCATAGCGCTCTCCGGCGAGCTCGAAGGCGAGAGCGTCGCCTCCGGTCTCCCCGATCTCGACCGCCGGCACCCCCGCGCGGCCGGCGCTCCGGAGGACCCGCTCGAGGTCCCCTGGGGCGCAGGCGACGAGGGCGCGAGCCTGGCTCTCGGCGAAGAGCTCGGTGGGCGAGAGCGGCAGCGCGACCCGGGCGCCCAGGCCGCGGGCGAAGCACATCTCGGCGAGCGCCACGGCGAGGCCTCCTTCAGCGAGGTCGTGGAGGGCGCGGGCGGTGCCGCGGAAGGCGAGGGTCCGCAACAGCTCGGCGAGGCGGGCCTCGGCCGCGAGGTCGACCGCCGGCGGGCGGCCCCGCTCGACGCCATGGAGAAGGCGGAGGTAGGCCGAGCCGCCGAATTCCGCTTCACCCTGGGGTCGGCTCTCGCCCAGGAGCACGATCCGGTCGCCGGCGGCGACGAACGAGGGCTCCGGCAAGACGTCGACGTCCGGGACGAGGCCGACCATGGCGACCGTCGGAGTCGGGTGGACCGACCGGTCCCCGGTCTCGTTGTAGAACGAGACGTTGCCCGAGACGACCGGCACCTCGAGCGCCCGGCAGGCCTCGGCCATCCCCCGGACCGCCTCGCCGAACTGCCACATGATCTCCGGGCGCTCGGGGTTGCCGAAGTTCAAGCAGTCGGTGAGGCCCAGAGGCTCGGCGCCGACGCAGGCGAGGTTGCGGACCGCCTCGGCCACCGCCTGGGCACCGCCGGTGCGAGGGTCGAGGGCGCAGTAGACCGGATTGACGTCCGCGGTCAGGGCGATGCCCGAGTTGGTCCCCTTGAGCAGCAGCACCGCGGCGTCGCCCCCCGGGCCACGCACGGTGTTGGTCCGAACCGAGTGGTCGTACTGGCGCCAGATCCACTGCTTGGAGCCAAGCTCCGGGGAGGCGAGGAGCGCCCGGAGCGCCGCCGCCGGGTCCTCGGCCTCCGGTACCTCGGGCGAGCGCTGGCGCTCCGCGAGATCCGCGGGCTCGGCCGCCGGCCGCCGGTAGAGCGGCGCCTGCTCGGTGATCGCGGCGACCGGCAGGTCGGCCACGGTCTCGCCGCCGAAGGTGAGGACCGCCCGGCCGCCGGCCGTGACCTCGCCGATCGACACCACCTCGAGCCCCCAGCGACGGAAGACCTCAGCGACCGACTCCTCGCGCCCGCGCCGGGCGACCAGGAGCATCCGTTCCTGGGATTCCGAAAGCATGATCTCGTAGGGACCCAGACCGCCCTCACGGAGCGGTACCCGGTCGAGGTCGAGCACCATGCCGGTGCCGCCGCGCTCGGCCATCTCGAAGGCCGAGCTGGCGAGCCCCGCCGCACCCATGTCCTGGATCGCCACGATCGCCCCGGTGCGCATCGCCTCGAGGCAAGCCTCGAGCAGGATCTTCTCGGCGAACGGGTCGCCGACCTGCACGGTCGGCCGCTTGGCCTCGCTCTCCTCGCCGAAGGACTCCGAGGCCATGGTCGCGCCGTGGATGCCGTCGCGCCCGGTGCGGCTCCCGACGTAGAGGATCGGGTTTCCGGGCCCGGTCGCCCGGGCGTGGAAGATCCGATCGCGGCGGGCGATCCCCAGGGCGAAGGCGTTGACCAGGATGTTGCCGTCGTAGGACGGGTGGAAGACGGTCTGGCCGCCGACCGTGGGGACGCCCACGCAGTTGCCGTAGTCGCCGACGCCGCGAACCACGCCGTCGACCAGATGGCGCATCCGGGGCGCGCCGAGGTCGCCGAAGAACAGGGCGTCCATCACCGCCACCGGCCGGGCGCCCATGGTGAAGACGTCCCGGAGGATGCCGCCCACCCCGGTCGCCGCCCCCTGGTAGGGCTCGATGAAGCTCGGATGGTTGTGGCTCTCGATCTTGAACGCCGCCACCCAGTCACCGCCCAGGTCGACGATCCCGGCGTTCTCCCCCGGCCCCTGGAGGACGTGGGCGCCGGTGGTGGGGAGCTCCCTGAGGTGGACCTTCGAAGACTTGTACGAGCAGTGCTCCGACCACAGCGCCGAGGCGACTCCGAGCTCGGTGTAGGAGGGTTCGCGCCCCAGGGCGCTCAGCAGGCGCTCGTACTCCTCGGCGGTGAGACCGTGGGCGGCGGCGAGCTCGGGGGTGACCGGCGGCTCCGCCCGGCCGGCGACCGCCACCGACCTCGCCGAGATCGAGCCGCCGTCGGCCTCGGCAGCGCTCATCGGGCCATCTCCAGGGCCTCCGCGCCGAGCCCCACCGCTCCAGCGAACAGCGCCAGCCCGTCGGTCGAGCCCATCACCTGCTCGGCGGCGCGCTCGGGGTGGGGCATCATCCCGAGGACGTTTCCCCGCTCGTTGGCGACGCCGGCGATCGCCCGGGCCGAGCCGTTCGGGTTCCAGGCCGGATCGACCATCCGGCTCGCTTCCCCTCGGGGCGAGACGTAGCGGAAGACCACCTGCCCGGCCGCCTCGAGCCGGTCGAGGTTCTCCTCGGTGTCCTCGTAGTGGCCTTCGGCGTGGGCGATCGGCAGGCGCAGAACCTCGCCTTTCTCGTAGCCGCGGGTGAACGGCAGGTCGTCACGCTCGACCCGCAGGTAGACGTCCCGGCAGAGGAAACGGAGATCCCGGTTCCGGCGCATCGCCCCCGGCAGCAGCCCGGTCTCGAGCAGCACCTGGAAGCCGTTGCAGATCCCGAGCACCAGGCCGCCGGCCTCGGCGTGGCGCCGGACGGCCGCCACCAGCGGTGACAGCGCTGCCATCGCGCCCGCCCTGAGGTAGTCGCCGTAGGAGAATCCCCCGGGGAGGACCACCAGGTCGACGCCGGCGAGCGAGGTGTCGGCGTGCCAGAGAAACGAGGTCTCCTGGCCGAGCACGTGCTTCAGGACGTGGTAGACGTCGTGATCGCAGTTCGAGCCCGGGAAGACCACGACGCCGCACCTCATGGCGCCCCTCCCGCCCCGGCGCGCCCCCCGAGGTCGATCGAGTAGTCCTCGACCACCGGATTGGCCAGCAGCTTGCGGCACATCTCCTCGAGCACGCGGCCGGCGGCCTCCCGATCCTCGCCGGCGAGCTCGATCTCGAAGCTCTTTCCCGCCCGAACGTCCTCGACCCCGGTAAAGCCGATCCGGCCGAGGGCCTCGCGAATGGCCTTGCCCTGCGGATCGAGGATCTCTCGGCGGGGATAGACGGTCACGGTCGCCTTCACTACGTCGCCCTCCTTATCCGACCTCGAGCCACTCGGTCGGGCGGCCCTGCTCGGTCAGCGCCACCGCGGCCTGCGAGCCCTCGCGGGCCAGGGTCTCCCCGACGGCGTCGGCGGCGAGGACCGGCGAGTTGTTGGTCTGGGAGAGGTGGTAGAGCACCACCCACCGCAGCCGGTCGCACACCAGCTCCGGCAGCCCGCCGGCGGCGTCCTCGTTCGAAAGGTGCCCGTGGCTGCCGGCGATCCGCTGCTTCAGGCTCCAGGGGTATGGGCCCGCCCGGAGCATGCCGAGGTCGTGGTTGGTCTCGAGCACCAGGACATCGAGCTCCGCGAGCCGGCCCCAGGCGAGCCGGCTGCGGATTCCCAGGTCCGCAGCCAGGCCCAGGCGCCGGCCGGCGGCGTCCGCGACCGCGAATCCGACCGGTTCCGCGGCGTCGTGGGGGACGGCGAAGGGCTCGACGACGAAGCCCGCGACCTCGGCGAGCAGCCCGGAGACCAGCCGGTGAGCGGCTCGCCGCGTCTCCTCCCCCAGGGCGCCCGAGTCGAGGGTGCCGGCGGTGGCCCAGACCGGCAGCCGGTGCCGGCGGGCGAAGAGCTCGGCCCCGCGGACGTGGTCGGAGTGCTCGTGGGTCAGAACCAGCGCCTCGAGGGTCTCGGGCTCGACCCCCACCAGGCGAAGCCGCCGCTCGAGCTCGCGGCAGGAGAAGCCGGCGTCGACCAGGATCCGCCGCCCGCCGGAGTCGAGGACGAGGGAATTGCCGCGACTTCCGGAGCCGAGGATGGCGAGACGCATGGCGAACGGATCGAAGGCAGGTCCGACGCCGGCTACGGTATCACGGGGGTCAGAACCGGTACACCTTCCCCTGCTCGAGAAAGTCGACGTCGGGCCGGCCGAGGGCCTGGACCTCCCGGTGGATGCGGGCGACACACGGCGGCTTCAAGTGATGGAGGAGGACCGGCACTCGGACCTCCAGCTTCTCGAGCTCACGCTCGAGCGTTCGTGGGGTCAGGTGGAGGGAGATGTCGGCCACCTCTTGGAGCGAGTTGTCGAAGCTCGTGTCCAGGCAGACCGCCTGGAGGCCCCGCGTGCGGTTCGCCACCTCCCAGAGCCGGCGGGTGGGCCCGGTGTCGCTCGACCAGAGGACCGCCCGCCCGTCGCCCTCGATGAGGAAGCCGATCGTCGGCACGACGTGATCGACCGGGACCGGCGTGAAGCGCACGCCGCCGAGCTCGATCGCGACCCCGGCCTGGAGCTCGTGGAACCGGATCGCGGGCAGGAGGTGGTTCGGCAGGCGGGTGAAGTCGGGCCAGGTCGCGTTGTTGAACAGGTACTTGCGGATGGCGTAGATCGTCGGCTCGGAGGCGTAGAGGTCGATCGGGTCGGAGATCTGCCCGTAGACGTTCTCGATGAAGAACGGCAGCGAGCTCGTATGGTCCATGTGGGAATGGGTGAGCAGGATGGAGTGCACCCCCACCTGCCGCTCGATGGGCAGCACCTGGGTGAGCGAGCCGGCGTCGAGGGCGACCCCGCCGTCGATCAGCAGGCAGGTCATCCGGCA
>DATKCC010000114.1:0-6578 GCA_035513375.1 Thermoanaerobaculia bacterium
GACGAGAGCGGCGAGGGCGTCGGCCGAGGCCTCCGCGGCATCCCCGGCAGGGGCCTCCAGGGCCCCCTGAGCCAGCCCGTCCCGCAGCTCCTCCAACACCCGCCGTGCTTGGACCCGAACCGCTTCGCGGCCGTATACTCCTTGGAGGTGCTCGAGGATCGGATCGTCCAGCACCCGGTCGACCGGCGGGATCCGGCGGCGTGGATCGTCTCGAACCGGGCTGGTCATGGCACCGCCGCGATTCTAGCCCCTTGCGCATGCTCGGCCTGAAGCGGAGCGCTACTTGGCATGACGCCCGAGCAACAGATGGACCGGTTGGAGCGGGAGATCCGCCAGGTGCGGATCGACTTCGATCGCTTCTTCAGCGGTGCGCCGGGGGTCGTGCTCCGGGAGCTCGAACAGCGCCGCCAGCGGATCAGCCACGAGCTCAAGGCGCTCCGGAGCTCGAACCTGAATAGCGTCGAGCTGGGCTTCCGGCTGGCGGCCCTGGAGGCCAGGTACCATAGCTACAGCGAGCTCATCGGCCGCCGGGTACGTTACCTCGAGGAAGGGGCTCCGGCCGCCGCGCGGGGGCTCCCGGAGGCGCACCGAGGCGAGGCCCGGCGGCCGGTGGACCGGTCGGCCGAGCGGAGCTTCGAGGTCGCGGGTGCAGTGAGCGAGGAGGCGGTGGAGACCCTCTACCGCGGTCTCCAGGAGCGCTCCGGCGGTGGCCCCCGGTTCGACGTGGCGAGCTTCCGCACCTACCTCGAGCGCCAGCTCGAAACGATCCGGGAGCGGACCGGCTGCGACCGAGTACTGTTTCGGATCTCCGAGGAAGATGGCAAGATGAAGCTCAAGGCCCGCCCAGTCCGACCGCCCGGATCGACCGGAGTCGACCCGGCAGGGTCCTAAAGACAGGAGTATCGCCGTGCGCAGAACCGTCCTCTTCGTGACTCTCACCGCCCTTGGGGTGGCCATCCTCGTCGCCCTCGCGGCCCCCGCCGCGACGCCTCCCGACTTCGAGCGGGCCCTGGCCGCCCAACGGAACCTCGCCGCCGAACGCCCCTTCGACCCCCAGGTGCTCAACGACCTCGGCAACCTCCTGATGCTGGTCGGCGAGACCGGAGAGGCGGAGGACGCCTACCGGCGGGCGCTCGAGCTCGCGCCGGACATGAGCTCGTCGCGCTACAACCTCGGTCTGCTGCTGCTCCAGACCGACCGCCCCCGGCTCGCCCTGGCCGAGCTCGAGCGGGTGCTCGAAGCCGAGCCGGAGCACGCCTGGGCCCATTACCAGATCGGGGCGATCTACGACCTGCGGGGCGCCCGGCGCCGCGCGGTCCAGAGCTACGCCCGGGCCTTCCGGCTCGACCCCCAGCTCGCGTTCCCGGAGGTCAACCCGCACGTCATCGACAATCGGCACCTCACCCAGGCGATGCTGGTGGCCTATCGCGACCTCCCCGTCATCGCCCAGGCGCCCAAGACCTACGAGCAGCCGGGACGGATCGTCTCCCTGATGATCCCGCCACCAGCCGAATCGCCGGCCGCCGCCGGCGAGACGGGCACCGGCACCGGCGCCGGGATGCGGCCACGGCCGGCTTACGCCCCCGGCGAAGGCGAGGCGGCGGTCGCTGGCGAGCGGGTCCTGCGCGAGCAGGACCTCGAGCGCGGGGCGCCGGCCAACCAGGTGGTCGGGCCGGGCGCGGTCTACGTGCCCCAGCCCCAGGGAGGCACCCGAGTCCCGATCCGGACCTACACCCCGCCCGACGGTGAGGGACGGTCGCCCGGGGCCCAGCCCCAGCCGGCCCAACCCGGCCGCCAGCGCTATGTCCCGGGGCTCCCGAGCACCGGCCGCCTCGAGCTCGAGCTGTTCCCCGGGGGCGGGGGCGGCGGCGACGAAGTGGCCCCCGCCGGCTGATCGGCTCACCTGCCGCTGCCTCGATCCCGCTCCCGCCGGCGGAGCTCCATGCCGGTGAGCCGTAGCGTCGGAGCTCCGACCATCGCCCCGGCCACGGGGAGGTAGCCGAGGTCCCGGGCGACGGCGTCGATCCCCCGGAGGAAGCTCCCGATTCCGCCCTCGAGCACCGCTCCGGCCAGCGGGGCGGTCGCCTGGCCCCGTTCGATCGCGAAACCCACGACCGGAAGACTGAGGCGGTCCTCGGCGAGGTCGACCGTCACCGGCCCGTCGGCGTCGAGCAGGTAGTAGCCGCGGGCGACCCCGGAAAGCAGGTCGGCCGGCGAGATCTCCGGGTCGGGCGCGAGATAGAGGTGGCTCGGCCCGGGCCGAGGGAGGTCCCGCCAGCCCGGGCGTCGGGCGCAGCCGGTGGCGCGCACCACCGTCCGCCCCCGGCCGCGGCCCCGGCCCGGGTTGACCTCGGCGGCTTCCCGCCAGGAGACCAGGGGCCGGCGATAGGCACCCGCCTCGACCAGGACGACCGCCGCCGTCGGTAGCCCTTCGCCGTCCGCAGCCGCTGCCAGCACCCCGCCGGGGAGGCGCCCGTCGTCGATCAGCGTCACCGCCGCAGCCGCGAACCGGCCATGGCGGTCCTCGAGCCGGCGGGCGAGCTCGATGGCGCGCCCGCCGACCAGGAGCGGAACCAGGCCGGCGACGAGGCGGGCGGCGGCGGCGGGCGCGATCACCAGCTCTCCCCGGTCACGTGCCGGAGAGCTGCCGCGCGCGGCGACCGCCAGGCGGTCGGCCAGCCGCCGGGCGGCCGCCCGCGGATCGAATTCGCGAGCCGAGCGGGCCGCGATCTCGAGGACGGCGGCGGCCTCGCGGCGCTCGGCGAGCACGGCCTCGACCCGCAGGAAGGCGGCGCGGCTTCGGCCGGCGGCGGCGATCCCACCCGGCCGGCTCGCGAGCTCCCAATCGCTCGCGCCGTCGGCGAGCCGGACCCCGAGGAGCCGCACCGCGGGGAGCTCGGCCCGAAGCTCCTGGCCGAAGGTCGCGACCAAGCCCAGGGCTTCGCGCTCGCCCAGGAGGGGCGCGTCGAGGTCCGGCGGCTCGCGGTACGGGTCAGAATCCGGGTCGATCCCGAGCGCCTCCCGGTCCGGGAGGAACAGGGCCTCGCCGTCGGCTTCGGGCCATGAGCCTCCCGGCCCGGCCGGGTCGGGGGGGCCGGTGCCGGCGGCGAACAGCGAGCGCCGGTCGTCGCCCGCCCGGGCGGCCCACCCCTCCTCTCGGAGGTAGGAGACCGACACCCCGGCCGGGCCCTCCTCGACCACCCGGGCGCGGCCGCGCTTGGCGAAGACCTCGGCGACCGGGAGGCCGCGGGCGGCGAGGGCGTCGAGGACCTCACCGAGCGCCCCGCTCACCCGACCACCTCGACCCCCTCGAGGCGCAGGGCGGGCGCCGTCGCCCAGACCGGAAGCTTGCGCCCCCCTTTGGCGCACCAGCCTGCCCCTCCGGGCCGCGCCTCCCGCCCGACCGCTGCCACCCGGGAGGTGAGCCCGGCGACCGTTCCCTCGATGCGGAAGCGCCCGACCGGGTCCGCCGGGGTGCCCCGCCGGATGCGCCGCGCGCAGGGCACCTCCAGCACGAAGCGGCCGGTCGCGGGGTCGAGGGCGCCGCGGGATACTTGCGAGACGAGGAAACCGCCATCGGCGCCGGCCGCGAGGTCGTCGGCCGCCGCCTCTCCGGGGAGGAGCTCCAGGTGGGTCGACCGGGGTCCGGGGGGCTCGTGGCGGCTCGCCCGGCGTGCGGCTCCCGGAGCCAGCACCTCCGAGCCGCGCGACCAGACGCGGTCGGCGAGCGGCTGCTCGACCACGCCGGAGCGCAGGAGCCAGCGCCGGGAGACCGCGGCGCCCTCGTCGTCGGTCCGCCGGCGAACCGGCTCCGGCGCCGACCCCGGGTCGTCGAGGACCGAGAGCCACTCGGGTCCCATGGCGAAGCCGACGGCGGCCTCCGGTCGGCCGGTCAGGGCCAGGGTGTCGGCCTCGAGGGCGTGGCCCACGGCCTCGTGGAGGAGCACCGCCGCGGCACCGGCGGAAAGGACCACCACGGCGTCCGCCCGCGCCTCGGGCGGCGAAGCGTTGCGGCACCGGAAGCGCTCGACCAGCGGCTCGGCGGCCGCCTCGCCGGCGCCGGCCAGGCCCGGCAGGAGGGCTCCCCAGCGCCCCCAGGGAAGCTCGGCCTCGAGGCTGTAGAAGACCTCGACCTCGGGGTCGGGGACCAGGCGGGGGCCGACCACCTGGATCTCCCGGCGGTGGCGGCGCGCCGTCAGGCGCAGGGGGAAGGCCACGTGGTGGGCGCGGATCGCCCGGGCCACTTCAAGCGGGAGCTCGGCCAGCTCCTCAGCCGACGGCGCCTCCGGCCAGGGGCCGGGGTCGAGACGGGGCTCCGGGTAGAACGCCGACGGCAGCGCCCGCGCCACCTGCCGGAGGGCGTCGGCAAAGGCCTCCGGGCTGAGCTCGTCGCGCGCCGAGAGCCACGACCGGCCATCGCGCACCAGCCGGACCGCGAGCCCCTCCTCCCGGCGCAAGCGGAAGCCCGGAGCCTCCCCCTCGGCCGGCAGCTCCACCTCCTCGATGCGCTCGAAGTAGGCGTCGACCAGGTCGTGATCGCCGTCGGTGAGCTGCGACAGAGCCCGGGCGGCGGCGGCGGTGTCCAGGCTGTCGAGGGTGGAGACGGCGGGCACCACCGGCGAATTGTGGCACAGCCAAGGGTGGCGCCCTGCCCCCCCCGCCGAGAGAGCCCGGCGCGGGAAGCAGGGATCCGATCCGGCGCCGGCGGGCCGCACCCCTACAACCGGTAAGATCGTCTCCATGGCCCACCCCACCACCGCCGGCGACAAGATCCAGGAGCTCCGTGCTCGCCTCGAAGCCGCACGCGAGGGGGGTGGCCCGGAGCGCGTCGAGCGCCAGCACGCCGCCGGCAAGCTCACCGCCCGGGAACGGGTCGAGCTCCTCCTCGACCCGGGCTCACTGGTCGAGCTCGACGAGCTAGTGGTCCACCGCTGCCGCGACTTCGCGATGGAGGAGAAGCGGATCCCGGGCGATGGCGTGCTCACCGGCTACGGCTCGATCGACGGCCGGCTCGCCTACGTCTTCGCCCAGGATTTCACCGTCTTTGGCGGCTCGCTCTCCGAGACCAACGCCCGGAAAATCGTCAAGATCATGGACTTGGCGATGGAGAACGGCGCGCCGCTCGTGGGGCTGAACGACTCGGGCGGCGCCCGGATCCAGGAGGGGGTCGCCTCGCTCGGCGGCTACGCCGACATCTTCCTCAGAAACACCCTGGCCTCCGGCGTCGTACCCCAGATCTCCGCGATCCTGGGCCCCTGCGCCGGCGGCGCGGTCTACTCGCCGGCGATCACCGACTTCGTCTTCATGGTCGAGGAGACGAGCTACATGTTCGTCACCGGCCCCGACGTCATCCGGACCGTGACCCACGAGAAGGTGACGAAGGAGGAGTTGGGTGGGGCGGCCACCCACGCGGGCAAGAGCGGCGTGGCCCACTTCACGGTGCCCGACGACGCGTCCTGCCTCGCCGGCATCCGGCGCCTGCTCTCCTACCTGCCGTCGAACAATCTCGACGAGCCGCCCGAGGCCCCGACCGACGACCCGCCAGAGAGGGAGGACGAGGCCCTCGACACCCTGGTGCCGGCGGACCCCAACAAGCCCTACGACATCAAACGGGTGATCGAGGCCGTGGTCGACCGCGGCAGCTTCTACGAGGTCCACGCCGCCTACGCCAGGAACATCGTCGTCGGCTTCGCCCGTTTCGGCGGCCGGAGCGTGGGCGTGGTCGCCAACCAGCCGGCCTACCTCGCCGGCGTGCTCGACATCGACGCCTCCCTGAAGGGCGCCCGGTTCGTCCGCTTCTGCGACGCCTTCAACCTGCCGCTCGTGACCTTCGAGGACGTACCCGGCTTCCTCCCCGGAACGCAGCAGGAGTTCGGAGGGATCATCAAGCACGGTGCGAAGCTCCTCTACGCCTACGCCGAGGCGACCGTGCCGAAGATCACGGTGATCACCCGCAAGGCCTACGGCGGCGCCTACTGCGTCATGGCCTCGAAGCACCTGCGGACCGACGTCAACCTCGCCTACCCGACGGCCGAGATCGCGGTCATGGGCCCCGAGGGCGCGGTCAACATCCTCTACAAGCGGGAGCTCGACGAGGCCGGCGGCCGCGCCGCAGAAGTCCGCCAGGGTCTGGTCGAGGAGTACCGGAAGAAGTTCTCGAACCCCTACGTCGCCGCCGAGCTCGGCTTCCTGGACGGCGTCATCGAGCCGCGCAAGACCCGCCCCATGATCGTCCAAGCCCTCCGCCAGCTCGCCGGCAAGCGCCAGAAGCTGCCGCCGAAGAAGCACGGCAACATCCCGCTCTAACAGCCCGTGGTGGGTGAGATACGCTAGGCCCGGCTTCGTCGCCGCTCAAACCCCAGAGGAGACACCCCAGATGCGTGAGAAAGACCGTGAGCTACGCCGCCGGCGGCACCGCCGGAAGAAGGCCCTGAAGGCCCAGCGCCGGGAGGCCGCGGCCGGGTCGCCGAAGGAGCCGGGAAAGGTCAAGGGATCCCGCCAGACCGCCTCCAAGCGGGCAGGGCGCAAGGAGGAAGCCGCCGCCGAGGCATCGGCGACCGCCGAGACCCCCGTCGAGG
>DATKCC010000115.1:0-5999 GCA_035513375.1 Thermoanaerobaculia bacterium
CCCTCCGGCCGGGCACGCCCCTTGTCCACCCGGTAGAAGCGCTCGAAGATCCGCGGCAGCGCCTCCCCCGGGATGCCGATCCCGGTGTCCGTCACCTCCAAGACCGCCTGTCCCTTGCCCCCGGGCGATGCCCGCGAGGCGTCGCGGTAGAGGCGGACGGCTACCCGGCCGCCCTCCCGGTTGTACTTGACCGCGTTCTCGAGCAGGTTCGTCGCCAGCCGCTCGAGCCCCTCGCGGTCGCCCAGGACCGGGGGCACGGAGCTCGCCGCCTCTTCGAGCCGCACCTCGACCTTGCGACCGCTGGCCGCGTCCTCCACCACCTCGACCGCCCGCCGGAGGATCGGCAGCAGGTCGACCGGCTCCGGGCGCGGCCGCGCATCGAAGCTCTCCAGGCGGGAGAGGGTCAGCAGGTCGTCGAGCAGCGCTTGGAGCCGGCGGCTCTGGTCGATGATCCGCCCGACGAAGCGCTGGGCCGCCGGCCGGTCCTCCAGAGCGCCGTCGCGCAGGGTCTCGGCATAGGCGCGGATCGCCGAGAGCGGCGTCTTGAGCTCGTGGGAGACGTTGGCCACGAAGTCGCGGCGCATCTCGTCCAGCCGGCTCGCCTGGGTGGTGTCCCGGGCGACCACGACGGCGCCCCCGACCTCGCGGGGTCCCGTCGCTCGCCCCGGCGTCGGGGCCGAGGCGAGCGGGGTCGACGCGAGCGCCACGGTCCGCCGCTCCGGCGAGCGCACCTCGACCACCGCCGTACGGTCCTCGCCGCGCTCGAGGGTCGCTTCGACCAGCCTGGCCAGCTCGCCGCGGCGGGTCAGCTCGAGAGCGGTCCGGCCGGCGACCTCGGCAGGCAGGCCGAAGAGCCGCCGGAACTCCGGGTTCGCGAGCAGCGCGCGGCCGTAGCGATCGGTCACCAGGACCCCGTCCGACATGCTCCGGACGATCCCCTCCAGGTGGTCGCGCTCGGCGCGGACCCGCGCGATCTGCACCTCGATCCGCGCACCTAGACGGTTGAAGGCGTCGGTGAGCGCCGCCAGGTGCGGCTCCTCGGGTGGCTCGAGGCGGTGGTGGTACTCCCCGGCGGCGAGGGCCGAAGCCCCGTCCACCAGGCGTGAGAGGGGCCGGAAGAACCTTTGCGACAGCCAGATGAAGACCACCAGCGCGACCACCAGGGCGGTGGCCGCGGCCAGCCCCATGGCACCCGAGAGCCGCCGGCGCACCAACGACAGCTCGTCCAGGCGCTGGGCGAGCCGGGCGACGTAGAGCCGGCCGTCCGGACCGGTGAAGCTCCGGGCCGCGTAGACATTGCTGTGGCCGGTCGTGGTGCTGCGCCGGACGCTCCGGCCCTCACCCGACGCGAGCGCCTGGGCGATCTCGGGGCGCCCGGCGTGGTTCTCCATCGCCGGCACCTGGGCGGCGGTCCGGGCGGTGTCCGCGAGGATCGTGCCGTCTCCCGAGACCAGCGTTACGCGCAGGCTGGAGCCGGCGGCGAGCTCGGTGACCCGGGCCTGGAGCTCATCCGGCTCGCCCGCCACCCTAGCGGCCAGGACCGGGGTCAGCAGCTTCAGGCTCTCTCCGAGCTGGCGGGCGGCACTGCGCTCCAGTTGGCGCTGGATCGGGCTCCAGAGCAGGACCGTCGCGAGCAGGATCGCCGCGAGCGCGGGCCAGACCGAGGCGAGCTCGAGCTTCGGGAGGCTGCGGCCGCCGGCCATTGGATCGCCAGGGGCTAGGCGCGCAGCCGGTAGCCGACGCCGATCACCGTCTCGACCCGCTCCGCCTCGGAGCCGAGCTTGCGCCGCAGGCGGCGGATGTGGGTGTCGACGGTGCGGCTGTCGACGTCCTCGGAGTAGCCCCAGACGTCCGAGAGGAGTTGGCTCCGGGTCTGGACCCGGCCGGCCCGCTCCATCAGGAGCTTCAGCAGCCGGAACTCGGTGGCGGTCAGCTCGACCTGCCGGCCGTCGACCCCCAGCCGGTGGCCGGCGACGTCGAGCACCAGGTCGCCGATCCGGATCTCGTCCCCCGTCTGCGGCTCGCGGGTGGCACGGCGCAGGACGGCTTTGACCCTCAACACCACCTCGCGGGGGCTGAAGGGCTTGGAGATGTAGTCGTCGGCGCCGAGCTCGAGCCCCACGATCCGGTCGACCTCCTCGCCGCGCGCGGTGAGCATGATCAACGGCAGCGCCGCGGTGCGGCGGTCGCGCTGCAAGAGCCGGGCGAGCTCCAGGCCGTCGAGGCCCGGGAGCATGAGGTCGAGGATCAGCAGGTCGGGGGGGGTAGCGCGGATGCGTTCGAGGGCGGTGTCGCCTCGTGCCTCCACACCGACTTCGAAGCCCTCCTTCTCGAGGTTGTACTGGAGGACTTCGGCGATGTCCGGCTCGTCCTCGACCAGCAGAATCCGCCCGGTGGCCATCTTTCCGGAGGCTACCACGCGGTCATCCACAGCTGCTGTGGAAAACCCTGTGGAAAGCGGGTGGATGCGGCTCCCGGGGGCCTGAAAAACCGGGCCTCAGAGCAGATTGACCAAGATTCTGTGCACAACGACAAGTGGTTTGTTTTCAAAATCTTACGTCTTTGGCTTGAAGACCGGTGGAATCGCATGCCCCGAAAGATAGGGGTTTTCCACAGCTTGCGGCACGGCGCCCGCGTGACAGCTCTGAAAACTCCCGATGGCGGCCCTGAAAGCGCGTGGTTTCAGGCACTTGAGCGACTCGAAAGGGTAGGCGGGAGCCCTGTGGTAGAGTCCTCGGACACGACCGGGAGAGAGCGGGCCATGCTCAGGGTGATCTACAGCGAAACCGTCCCTGCTTCCCCTACCGGGAGCGAGGAGAGCGCCGTCTCCTTCGCCGAGGGGTTCCACTTCGAGGAGCGGGAGGACGCGGAGGCCTTCCGCTGGATGGGGGAGACGGCGCGGCTGAGCTTTGCGCCGCGCTCCGAGGACCGCTTCCTCGAGCTGGGCGTGTTCTCGCCGTACCACGACCTCTCGCAACGCTTCACCGTCGAGATCGGCGGCCAGCGCGAGGAGCTCGAGCTGATCCACGCTTGGGGTCAGGTCTCGTTGACGGTGCCCGCCGGCGCGGACTCCGCCCTCCTCCGGGTCGCGAAGCTCCTGGCGCCGGCTCACCACCCGGGCGACCCCCGGGACCTCGGGGTACGGGTCCGCACTCCCCACCTCCATAGCGAAGCCGGCCGGCACGGCCACGTCGCGCGCCAGCAGGCGAACGCGGTCGCGAACGTCCGCGAGCTGCTCGAGGGGCGGGCCGAGCTCACCTCGACGCCGAGGAGCCTGGGCATCGACCTCTACGGGGTGTGCAACGTCAAGCCCCCGTGCGTCTACTGCGATTGGGACTTCAGCAAGGACCTGGAGGGGGACAAGGTCGACGAGCCCTTCACCCGCGAGACGCTCCGGGGGTGGGGCGAGCTGTTCGACAACGCCGCCAACCTGGTGAACTGCTCGATCGGTGAGCCGTTCATGATGAAGAACCTCGACGAGCTGCTCGACGCCTTCGGCGAGCAGGGCAAGACCCTGGAGATGGCCACCAACGGTCAGATCCTGACCGATCGCAACATCGAGAAGCTCGTGGGGCGCCGGATCCACCTCTACATCTCCCTCGACGCCGCCACCGCCGACACCTACGCCAAGCTCCGCAACGAGAAGTTCGACCGCATCCTCGCCAACCTGCGGCGGCTGATCGCCGCCAAGGGCGGGCGCGCCGGCGGGCCGATGGTCCACATGGTGTTCATGCCCATGCGGGTCAACGTCCACGAGCTCGAGGGTTTCGTGAAGCTCTGCGCCGAGCTCGGGGTGGACCGCATGGTGCTGCGCCCCCTGAACTACAACGAGTCGACCCAGCTCGACTGGGAGCGCAACGGCCACCACTTCAAGTACGCCGACGAGCTGCTGCCCTGGGAGGAGCTGGTCCGGGTGAGCGGCCGGGCGGCCGAGCTCTGCCGGCGCTACGGGGTCGAGCTCTCCGACCAGATGGACTTCGGCGGCGCGATGGCGGCGGGCTTCCCGGAGGACTACGAGCGCGGGCGCCGCGAGGGGGCCGGCGAGGCGCCGCCCGCCGCCGCGACCGTGCCTGGGCTCCAGGCCGAGGGTGCGCCGGCGGTGGCCGAAGCCGTCCCGGCGGGTCCGGCGACGCCGGCGGCTTCGGCGGCTGCCACCGGCAACGGCGAGTCGGCGACCGCCGCCGGCTCCGGCAACGGACAGCCGGCCGCAGGGGCACCGGCCGAGCCCTTGCCGTCGCTCGGCGAGGACCGCCTGCCGCTCTGCACCGAGCCCTGGAAGAGCCTCTACATCCTGCGGCGGGGGATCCTCCCCTGCTGCTACGGCTCGCGGCCGCTCGCGCCGATGGACGCCTACGCCGAGACCTGGAACTCCCAGGAGGTCCAGGATATCCGGCGGGAGCTCGCCGCCGGGCGCTTCCACGAGTACTGCCTGAGCTCGGAGGCGTGCCCGATCGTCCGCAAGTCGACCCACGGCGACGCCCTGACGCGCTCGGATCGCGCGTTCCTCGCGATCAAGCGCCTCTGGCAGCGGACCGACCGGGTGGCCTTCGGCCTGCCCGGCCGGCTGACGCGCCCGATCAAGGGCCCGCTGGTGGGCCTCGCCCGCAAAGTCGCGGGGCTCGCCGGCTGAGCCGGCCCCGGACCATGCCCGAAGCGCCCCTGCGCCGCACGGCGCTCTACGATCGCCACCGCGCCGCTGGCGCGAAGCTCGTACCGTTCGCCGGCTGGGAGATGCCGGTCCAGTACCAGGGCGTGATCGACGAGCACCGCGCCGTGCGCAATGCCGCGGGGCTGTTCGACGTCTCCCACATGGGCGAGCTGCGGGTGGTGGGGCCGGACGCCGAATCCTTCCTCCAGCACCTGACGCCGAACGACGTCTCGACGCTGCGCGAGGGCCAGGCTCATTACAGCTCGCTGCTGACCGAGGCCGGCACCTACTTGGACGACCTCCTGGTCTACCGGCTCGGCGCCGAGGAGCTCCTGGTGGTGGTCAATGCCGCCAACGTCGAGAGCGACTTCCGCTGGGCGGCCGACCACGCCCTGGAGGCGCGGCAGGAGGGCCGCGCCGTCGAGGTGGAGGACGTCTCCGAGCGCTACGCCCTGCTCGCGCTCCAGGGGCCGCGGGCCCTCGAGATCCTGCGCCCGCTCGCCGCCGTCCCGGAGAGCGGCGGGATCGACGCGATCGGCTACTACCGCTTCGCCCGCGGCGAGGTGGCCGGGGCGCCGGCGCTCCTCTCCCGGACCGGCTACACCGGCGAGGACGGTTTCGAGCTCTATCTCGACCCGGACGATGCGCCGGCGGTCTGGGACCGCCTGCTCGAAGCCGGCCGGGACCGCGGCCTGGTTCCGGCCGGTCTGGGGGCCCGCGACACCCTGCGCCTCGAGGCCGGCATGGCCCTCTACGGCCACGAGATCGACGCCGGCACGACGCCGTGGGAGGCGAGCCTCGGCTGGACGGTCAAGCCGGACAAGGGGGACTTCATCGGCCGCGCGGCGCTGCTGGCCCAGAAGGCGGCCGGCGTCGAGCGCCGCCTGGTGGGGTTCGAGGTCCGCGGCCGGGGCATCGCCCGCGAGGGTCATGCCGTGCTCCACGACGGGCGCGAGGTGGGCCGGGTGACCAGCGGCACGTGGAGCCCGACCTTCGAGAAGGCCCTGGGGATGGCCTACGTGCCGATCGAGCTAGCCGTCGCCGGCACCGCCGTCGAGCTCGACGTCCGCGGCCGTCGGCTGCCGGCCGAGGTGGTGAAGCTCCCGTTCTACAAGCGCCCGCGGTAGGGCGCGGTGCGGCTGCTCCGGGCAGAGTCGAGGGTAGGGGAGAGGGGAGGCGATTCGGTATGATTCCCCGCGGTCGCAGCCAGCCCCGGCGGCCGTGGAATCCACTTCGAGGAGGAGAGCATGTACCCGAGCGATTACCTCTACTCGCGCGACCATGAGTGGGTGCGGGTCGAGGGCGACACGTGCACCCTGGGCATCACCGAGTACGCCCAGGAGGAGCTGGG
>DATKCC010000116.1:0-3559 GCA_035513375.1 Thermoanaerobaculia bacterium
CGCCTCGCCGTCGCCGTGGCCCGTCACCGCCGCCGCGAGGTCGTCCAGGATGCGGTCGGCGAGCTCCATCCGGGTCGAGTGCTTCGCGGCGACGAGCCCGTCGAGCGTCAGCCGGTCGGCGTCCATCAGCAGGCGGGCCGAGCGCTGGGCGCGGAAGTGCATGAACCGCGGCGCCATGTCGGCGGGGAAATCGTCGGGGTCGAGCGCCTTCGGGAAAGTGGTCGTCCAGGGCGGATCGTTGGCGTTCTGCAGCCAGCCGCTCGCCGGGTCGAGCACCCGCGGCAGGCGCTCGTACGGGTAGGTTTCGGTCCACAGGGTCTCGGGGCCCGTACCGGGCACGATCCCGGAGAAGTCCCACCCGCCCTTCGGCCGATCCGGGACTGCGCCGTTGAACAGGTGGAGCACGTGCCCCTCGCGGTCGGCGTAGATCACCGTGAACATGGGCATCTGGAGCTCCTGGAGCGCGCTCTCGAAAGCGGTGAGGTCGCGGGCGCGGGCCATCCGCCAGTACTGCTCGAGGATCCCCGGCCGGTCGAGCCCGGTGACCCGAAGGGCCAGGGCGTGCCCGTCCCGCTCGGCGACCACCGGGCCGTGGACCGAGCGCCCCAGGGTCAGGGTCTCCTCGCCGAGCGCGCCGTCGTCACCCCGGACCCGGATCGCTACGGTCTCGGTCTCGAAGCCGCGGACACCCTCCTCCCAGCGGTAGCCGCCGTCCGCGAGCTCGAGCTCGTAGAGGTCGGAGCCGTCCAGGGTGTTGACCGTGTGGGTCCAGGCCAGAAAGTCGTTCCAGGCGATGCCCAGAAAGGGGGTGCCGACCAGGGTCGCGCCATATGCGTCGATCCCGCCGTCGTCCGCTCGGCTGAGCTGGACCTCGAACCAGGTGAAGAGGTCGGTCCAGGGCAGATGCGGATTGGCGAGGAGCAGCGCGTGGCCCGAGGCCGAGCGGGAGGGCGCCACGGCCCAGGCGTTCGAGCCCGCGCCGGCCGCGGGCTCTGCGGGGCTCGCCGCGGCTCCGGCCGGTTCGGGCGTGGGCGCTCCCCGGGCGACGGCTGCCCCCGGCTGCCAGCGCCGGACGGCCGCAGCCACCTCCTGCGGGTTGACCAGGAAGGTGAAGTGGATCGCCCGTTGGGTGTGGGCGAGGACGTCGATGGCGGTGACCGGGAGGACCGGCTCGGCCTCGTCCGCGATCCGGTCCGGGTGCTCTCGGGCGTAGGCGTTCACGCCGGCGGCGAAAGCGTCGAGCCAGCCGCGTGCCTCGTCGCTCTGCGCCGCCAGCCACGCCTCGGACCGGCGCGGAATTCCCATGGTCCAGACCCAGCGGTCCGAGTCCAGGAAGTCTTCACCCCAGTGCTCCGCCGCCCGCCCCCGAGCCTGGCCGTAGAGCCACAGCAGCAGGTCCCCGTGCGCCGCCGCCTGCGCCCAGCCGTGCGCGAAGAACAGATCCTCGTCCGAAGCGGCGAAGATGTGGGGCACGCCCCAGGTGTCCCAGAGCACCTCCGGCGCCCCGGGGGCGGGCCGCAGGGCCCCGGAGGATGAGCCCGAACCCGTGCAGCCGGCGCTGCCGACCTGCACCGCGAGAGCCGCGACCAGGACGCACCCGGAGGCCATCCGTCGGAAGGGTCGCATCGTCGGCACGGGTAAGGAGCCTATCACCGCCCGCACCGAGCCGAGGCCAGTTCAGGCGCCGCCCGGGCAGGGCGGCCGGCCGCCCGCTCATTCGGCTGCGAGCGCCACGGTCGGGTCGACCGCCGCGGCCCTCCTGGCGGGGAGGTAGGCGGCGAGGAGGGCCACGGCGGCGAGCAGGGCGGCGGCCGCGGCGAAGGTGCTGAGCTCCGTCGCTGCGGTCTCGTAGAGGAGGCTGTCGAGCGAGCGGGCCAGCGCCAGGGCGCCGGCGAGGCCGAGGGCGACCCCGACCGCTACCAGGGCGGCGCCCTCGCGGGCGATCATCGCGACCACCGTCGGCGGCCGGGCGCCCAGCGCCAGGCGGATGCCGATCTCGCGGGTCCGCCGGGCGACCGCGAAGGCCATCAGGCCGTAGACCCCGGCGGCCGCGAGCGACGCCGCGGACAGGGCGAAGGCGGCCATCAGCAGCGCCTGGAAGCGCGGGTTCGCCCGCGCCCGGCCGAGGCCCTCCGCCAGCGGCTGCACTTCCGGCACCGGCACCCCGGGCAGCAGCCGGCGGAGCTCGGCGCGCACCGCGGCCGCCACCGCCGCCGGCTCGGCCTGGGTCTCGACCAGCCAGGTCTGGTGCATCCACGGGAGCTTCTGGTAGGACGCGTAGGCCGTCGGCGCCGGCTCCTCCGAGAGCTCGGTGTCGCGGACGTCGCCGACCACTCCGACCACGGTCCACGGGTCGTCCCCCGGATCGGCGCCGCCGAAGTGGACCCTACGGCCGACGACGTCCTCCTCGCCGGGCCAGAAGCGCTCGGCGAAGGTCCGGTTGATTACGAACGCCTTGCCCTCGCGATCCTCCTCCCCGATCCGCCTCCCCCGGAGCAGCGGCACGTCGAGGGCCTCGAAGTAGCCGGGAGTGACGATCCGCCACTGCGCGACCGGGTAGCCGCCGGTCGCGAGCGGCTGGCTCCCCGGGACCGCGAACTCGTTGGCCAGGTTGAAGCCGGAGTAGAGCCCGCCGACGGTGGCCGCGGCGCTCTCGACCCCCGGCAGGGCCGCCAAGCGGCCGCGGATCTCTTCGGCCAGCGCCTGGCGGCGCTCCCCGGGGAAGTCCGCCTCCGGCAGGTCGACCCGGACCGCGAGCACGTCGTCGGCGTCGAAGCCGGGATCGACCCCGAGGAGGCGCAGGTAGCTGCGTGCGGTGAGGCCGGCCCCGACCAGCAGGGTCACCGCCAGGGCGAGCTGGGTGACGACCAGGAAGCCCCGCGTCCGGGCGGTGGCGGCGGCGCTCGTCCTGCCGCCGGCGCGGAGGTCCTCGCTCGGCCGGGTGCGCGAGGTCTGGAAGGCCGGCAGCAGGCCGAAGAGGAGGCTCGAGAGGAGCGCCGCCGCGATCGAGAATGCCAGCACGCGAGTGTCCAGCCCGGCCTCGGCGAGGCGCGGCACGCCGGGCGGCGCGAGCCGGCGGACCGTCTCGACCGCCGCCCACGCCAAGCCGAGCCCCGAGATGCCGCCCAGGAGCGCGAGCGCCGCCGCCTCGACCAGGAGCTGGCGGACGATGCGCCGCCGGGGCGCGCCGAGCGATACCCGCACCGCCATCTCCCGCGTGCGGCCGGAGCCGCGGGCGACCAGAAGGCTCGAGACGTTGACGCAGGCGATCAGCAGCAGCAGGCCGACCGCCCCCAGGAGGACCAGGAGCGTCTGCTGGACCTCGGGGCCGACCAGGAACTCGTGCAGGCCGGAGACCCGGACGCTCCAGCCCTGGTTCGCCTCCGGATGGCTCTCGCCGAGCCGGTTGGCGATCCCGGCGAGGTCGGCCTCCGCCGCCTCCAGGGAGACCCCCGGCGCCAGGCGGCCGATCGCCTGGAACTCCTTCTCGTCCCGGTCCCAGCGCGCGTCCTCACGAAGCGGCGTCCAGGCCTCGGCGTCCTCGTAGAAGCCGACGTCC
>DATKCC010000117.1:0-2451 GCA_035513375.1 Thermoanaerobaculia bacterium
CCGGGCCGGGTCGAGGTCGACTACGGCGAGCCCATCGACCCGGCGGCCTTCGGCATCCGCGGCCGTGCCGAGCTCGAGGCCCGGGTCCGCCGGCGCCTCGAGGAGCTCGCCGGCACCGAGTCGGCGCCCGGTCCGCCTCCCACGGCCCCGGGCACCGCGGCAACGGAGGCTCCCTGATCTTCGGCGGACGGCCGAATCCAATGCCTTGCGGGCCGGCCGGGAATTCCCTATCCTCCCGGCGGTGAGCCACTTGCCCGATCGCTACCTGCTGGTCAAGGCGGGGGAGGATCTCTGCCTGCTGCCGCTCGCCCGGGTGCGGCGGATCGTCCGCGACCTGGCTATCGTGCCCTTGCCGGGGACGGCGGCCGAGCTCAAAGGGCTGGCGGAGCTCGGGGGGGAGCCGCTGCCGGTGCTCGACCTGGCGCTCCTGGTCGGTGCCGCCCCGGGCGCCGCACCGCCCTACCCGGTGACGGTCCTCGCCTGGGCCGGGGCCGATGGCGCGCGCGAGCTGGTCGGCCTGACGGTCGATGCGGTGCTCGAGCTGGTAGAGCTCCCGGCCGAGGCGGTAGTCCCGGCGGGGGAGGGGATCGTCCGCGGCGAGGCCACCCTGGGTGAGCGCGCGGTCCGGGTGCTCGCCCTGTCGAGCCTGGGCGCGGCGCCGGGCGCGGCGCCTGACCCCGCGCAGGGCGGCGCCGCCGGAAGATCCGGCCGGGCCGCCGGGGGCGCGAAGCAGCGGTGAGCGGGAGCGGCGAGCGCCTGCTCCTGCTCCGGCGCGCCGGTGGGCTGTGGGGCGTCGCCCAGGCAGCGGTCCGCGAGGTCGCTCCCCGGGAGCGGGGCTTCCGCGTGCGGCTGTCCGGCGAGCAGGAGCTCTTCGCCGACGACGTGGTGGGGCTGGTGGACGGGGTGCCGGTGCGGCCCGCCGGGGGCGCGTTCGCAAGGTTCTGGGGTGAGCCCGTCGCCGGGCTGGCGGTTCACGCCGCGACGCCCCTGGTGGTCGTGGACCCGGCCCGGCCGCCCCGGTTCCTGCGGTCCCCGCAGTCGGAGGACAAGGAGACCAACGATGGCGACGACGATCGACAAGCCGACGACTGAAAGCTGGGACGCCGCTCAGGCGGGCCTGTGGGTGGCGCTCGGGCTCGCCGGTGGGGGTCTCCTGCTGCTGCTGGCGGCCAACGCCCTGGGCGGGCCGATCTGGCCCTTCGGGCTCTACCTGATCCTGGCGGTGGTGGGCCTCGCGGTCTACCTGGGCCTCACCTACCGGGACCACCGGCGCCGGCGCTCCGAGCTCGCCGCCGCCGAAACCGAGCGGCAGCGGATCGAAGCGGCGCTGCTCGGGGTGCTCGACGAGCTGCGCTCGGGCGACCTGGTCACGACCACCGCCAAGGCGAAGGACCTGCCGCAGGCTCTGCAGGCGGCCTTCACCATTGCCGCCGACGCCATCACCGCACTCGCCCAGCAGATCCAGACCAGCTCGATCGAGGTCGCCGCGGCCGCCAACTCGGTCAACCAGATCGCCTCCGAGCTCGCCTCGGGGTCGTCCGAGCAGGCGGCCTCGGTGGTGGAGATCACCGCCGCGATGGAGGAGCTCGCCCGGACCGCGGCCCAGATCGCCGACAATGCGTCGACCCAGGCGGACCTCACGGCCCAGGCCGAGGCCAGCGGCAACGTCGGCTCCGAGGCGGTGGACGAGGCGGTCCACGGAGTCGAGGAGGTCAAGAAGCGGATCAGCGGCATCGCTTCGCGGGCCGATACCCTCGGCACCCGATCGAAGGAGATCTATCGGGTCCTCGACCTGATCACCGACATCGCCCAGGAGACCCACATCCTGTCGCTCAACGCGGCGATCGAAGCGGCCGCGGCTGGCGACCACGGGCGCCGCTTCTCGGTCGTCGCCGAAGAGGTGCGGCGCCTCGCCCAGCGCTCCCAGGAGTCGGTCGACTCGGTGCGCAACCTCCTCGACGAGTTCACCGGCTCGATCCGGGCCACGGTGGTGGCGACCGAGGAGGGCTCGAAGGAGGCGGCCCGGGTGCTGGAGCGGGCGCGGGCCGCGGCCTCCGCGATCGACGAGCTGCGCTCGGCCTCCGGCGACACCGCCCGGGTGGCGCGGGAGATCTCGCTCGCCACCCAGCAGCAGAACGCCGCCTCCGACCAGGTGGTGCTTACGCTGAAGGAGGTCAGCCAGGTGGTCCAACGCATGGCCGACAGCCTGAAGCAGTTCTCCTCGACCGCCGACCAGCTCAACGAGCTCGGCCTCGGGATCCAGCTCGTGGCCCAGTCCTTCCACCTCGACTCGCCGCATTCGCTCAAGCGCGTCGTCGCCCGCTGGGCCGGCGAGGTGCGCCGCCGGGTCGGGAGCTGGGAGGCGATCGAGGCGCTCCTCCAGGAGATGCTCTCGGACAGCGGCTACATGGAGCTCGCCTACGTCATCGACGGCGAAGGCACCCAGCTCGC
>DATKCC010000118.1:0-6139 GCA_035513375.1 Thermoanaerobaculia bacterium
GCGGCGGTGGTGCACTGGATGGCCTTGAGGGTGTGGCGCCCCACCCGCCGTGGGGGTACCACCAGGAGCTCGTCTTCGCGGCGCCGCTCGCCGGCGCGATCGTACCCCTCGACGGCGGCGAAGATCACCACCTGGTCGACCTCGACCTTGGGGATCGAGCGCACCAGGATCTGCTCGAGGCCGGGGATCGGGTCGCTCCCCTCCGGGACCTCGGCGATCCGCTCCTTGACCCAGGACCAGTGGCCCGGGTGGCGGAGGGTCTTGTAGTCGAGCTCCTCGACCCGGCCTTCGAGGGCCTGGGGCAGGTCCGCGGCGCCGCCCGAGGTCAGCGCCTCCTCGAGCTCGATGTCGCCCAGGTGGAGGGCGGCGATCTCGGTGAGCGACGGCCGCCGGGCGCGCCGCCCGCCGCGGATCACGACCGACTCCTCGAGGTACTCGGTGGCGACGCCGAAGGTGCTCCAGGTGAAGCCGTAGTAGTGGGGCGGTAGGGCGCGGACCGGGAGCGCCCCCACTCGGATCTTGAGCGACTCGACCCGCTCGACGCCGTGGGTGCGACAGAAGTCGAGGAACAGCTTGTGCCCAAAGACGTTGACGAAGCCCGGGGCGAGGCCGGTCTGGATGACGAAGCCGCGCTCGGCCCCGCGGGCGAGCTCGGCGATGGCGTCACTCGACTCGACGTGCTCGGTGAGGTTCGCGTAATGGAGCCCGTGCTTGCGGGCGAGGCGCGCCATGCGCACGGCCTGGTGCCAGGGGAGGCAGTCGAGGAGGACCCGGCCCTCCCGGAGCACCGCTTCCAGCCGCTCGTCGGAGCCCTCGGGGGGCATGGCGAAGGCCTCGACCCGCGCCTCGCGGGTGGCGCCCCGGCGGATCCAGTCGGCGGCCTCGGCGGCCCTCTCGGCCAGGACGTCGCCGATCGCGATCTGCGGATCGAGATCCCCCCACTCGGCCAGCAGGAGGCCGGCGGCCCGGCCGATGCCACCTGCGCCGGCGATGACGATCCTGTGCGCTGCGCCCATGAGGTGCTCCTCTCGATCTGCTCGACGGGTTTGGGTCGGCCCCGCAGGAAGGAAGCGACGGGGACCGGCGGAATTCTACCCTGCCCGGGGCCCGGCGAGGCCCGCCGGCTACCTGGTCCGGTAGATCAGCCTCAGGTTGCGCAGGTAGATGAGCCAGCCGGTGGCCTGGCCGAGAACTCCGACGGCGTCTTTGCGCCAGACGAAGTAGATGATGAGCAGGGACGCGCCGCAGACGCTCATCCACCAGAAGGCGACCGGGACGACCGAGCGGCGGTCGCGCTCGCTCGCCAGCCACTGGACGAGCATCCGGCCCGCGAACAGGATCTGGCCGAGGAGCCCGAGGCCCACCCAGGCGAACCCTACGGGCGACGTGATGTTGAGAAAGGTGAAGAGCTGGCGCCGGTTCGCGTGTCCGGTGTAGAGGAGCTCGGAGAACTCCTCCGCCGAGAGGGTCTCCCGCCGCCCGTCGCGCCAGCGGACTTCGTACGTGTACTCTCCGCCGGGGGACGGCGCCAGGCGCACGCTCTCGACCCCGGCGGGGCGTGGCCTGAGGGTCAGGGTCCGGGGTTCCTGGGAGCCACCGGCCGACGGGACGAGGAAGCAGGCAGCGAGCAGCCCGGCCGCCAGGCGGCCCGCAACGGGGCTGGAGCGGCCAGGGGAGCGGGGTCCGGGGTTCGGCATGGCGCCAGATCTAGCCGGGGACCGCCGCCAGCGGCAGCCGGAGCTCGAACAGGGCGCCCCCCGCGGCCGCGTTGGCGGCCCGGACCGAGCCGCCGTAGCCCTCCGCGATCGCCCGCACGATCGCCAGGCCGAGCCCCGCATGCCGCCGGCTCCCTTCCCCGGGAGGATCGCTCCGATAGGTGAAGAAGCGGTCGAAGATCCGCTCCAGGTGCTCGCGGGGAATTCCGGGGCCCTGATCGGCGACCGTCACCACCGCCTGATCGCCGTCGCGCTCGAGCCGCACCACGACCGCCGATCCTACCGGAGCGAAGCCCAGGGCATTGTCGAGGAGGTTCTCGAGCACTTGGACCAGCCGGTCGGCCGCGCCGCGCACCGCGATCGGCTCCTCCGGCAGGTGGAGCTCCACCCGCACCGCTCCGGGCGCGCGCAGCCGGAGGTTCTCGACCAGGGCGCCGAGGAGCGCCCCCAGGTCCTGGGGCCCGGTGGGCTCCTCGTCGAGCCGGCTGTCGATCCAGCTCATCTCCCGGACCGCAAAGAGAAGCCCCTCGAGGCGGGCGACCTCGGACTCGACGGTCGCGAGCAGGCGGGCGCGCTCCCCCGGGTCGTCGCTCTCCGACAGGACCTCGGTCGCCGCGCGGATCGAGGTCAGCGGATTCCTGAACTCGTGGGAGAGGTCGGCTGCGAAGGCCTCGGCGAAGCGGCCGTGCTCCTCGACCCGCCGTGACAGCCCCTCCAAAGCGCGCGCCAGGTCGCCGATCTCGTCGAGGTGATCCGAGCCGGTGAAGGTGCCCCGGAGCCGCCCGCGCCGGTCGACCAGCGCCGCAGCCTCCGCCCGCAGGCGGCGGACCGGCCGCGAGATGGTGGTCGCCAGCGCCAGCGACAGGACGACCGCAACCGCCACCGAGGCGAGGAGCACCTGGAAGAAAGCTAGGCGGGTACCCCGGAGCTCCTCGAGGATGCGGAAGGTCGATTGGGACGCCTGGACCGCGCCCACGACCCGCTCGCCGATGCGGACCGGGATACCGACGTGGAGGGTGAGCGAGCGCTCGTCGCCCGGCGTGGGCCGGACGGCAGCGCCATAGCGCCCCGCGAGGGCCGAACGGACCTCGGCAGGGACCTCGGGCTGCGCCGCTGCCGGTTCCGGCCCGGGGCCGGGGTCGGGCAGGGAGTCAGGGGCGGCCGCGGGCCAGCTCCCGCGCAGGAGCCGGCGGCCGAAGCGGAAGGGCGCGGCGCCCAGCCGGTAGAGCCACCGTTCACGGACCGCGGCCGGTCCCCCGCCCGCCGGCCCGGGATCGCCGGCCGCCAGCCGGCTCGCCTCGAGCTCCTCCCGGGTCGGTCCGAGACGGCTCGAGTCGGCGACCAGCCGGCCGTCGCCGTTCCAGACCCGGAGGCGCGCCGTCAGCCGCTGCTCGAGCCCGGCCAGGATCTGCGCGGCGCCCTCGGCACCGAGGGCTGGCGCCCCGGCAGCGTCACCGCCCTCACCGATGGGGGCGGACGCGGCGCTCGATTCCGCCAGCGCCGCGGCCAGCAGGCGTCCCTGCTGGGCCATCGAGCGCTCCTGCGCTTCGAGGAGCTGGCGCTCGTAGCGCCCGAGGAGCTCGTGGAGTCCCAGGTAGAAGGCTCCCCCGAGCGGCACCAGGACCAGCAACAGGTTGAACGCGAGCAGCCGGACCGAGAGCCGGGAGAGCCACCGCCGGATCCGGCCGCCCCGGTGCTCGCCCGGTCCGGGCTCGATCATGGCGCCGGGCGCTCGCGGAAACGGTAGCCGAGACCGTAAACGGTCTCGATCGCCTCCGACGCCGGCTCCGCCTCCTCGAGCTTCCGGCGCAACCGCTTGATGTGGGTATCGATCGTCCGTTCGGCGACGTAGGCGTCGTCCGGGTAGGCCTCACCCAGGAGCTGGTCCCGGGTCTTGACGTGCCCGGGGTGGCGGGCGAGGGCCAGGAGCAGGCGGAACTCGGTGACGGTCAGGGCCATCGGGCGGCCGTCCCAGCGGGCCTCGTGGCGGTCGGAATCGAGGGTCAGCGGCCCGGCCTCTAGCACCCGCGTCCCCTCACCGTAGAGGACCCCCGCGCGGGTGAGCGCCAGGCGGCGAAAGAGCACCCGGACGCGGGCGACGAGCTCGCGCAGGGAAAACGGCTTGACCAGGTAATCGTCGGCACCGAGCTCGAGCCCCAGGACCCGGTCGAGCTCCTCGTCCTTCGAGGTGAGAAACAGGATCGGCAGCGTCTCGGAGCGCGCCCGGAGCCGGCGGCAGAGCTCGAGGCCGTCCATCCGGGGCATCAGGATGTCGAGGATCGCCACGTCCGGCAGCGCCTGGCGGAACGAGTCCCAGGCAGCGCGGCCGTCGGTGTGGGTCTCGACGCGGTAGCCCTCGCGCCGCAGCGCGAGGCCCACCGTCTCCCGCAGGCTCGCCTCGTCGTCGACCAGGGCCACGAGGCCGGCGTCGTCGTGCTCCATGGGAACCCCCTTCTTCGCTGCCGCCCACCCACGTCCTCGGCAAGCGTACCGGACTCTGACCGGGTGCCACGACCCCGCCACATTCTGCCTCCGCTTCGCCTCGGGGGGACCTCGGCCATGCCGCGGCCAGGCGCTCGAATGGAGATCGCCGGGGCGGGGGAAGCCGACGGCCGGAAGAGGAGGCAAGCCATGCGCATCGCGATGGTCCTGGTAGGAGTGGGCATTCTGGGAGGGCTCGGTCCGGGAGCGGCCAGGGGCCAGGAGGAGCTCCCGTCGTCGCTCCGGGCGTCACCGCCCCAGACGCCCGCGGGCTACGAAGCGCTGGGCGCCCCGGTCCGGAAGATCGATGTCGAGGGCGGCTGCCTGCTCCTCGCCACCGAGGTCGAGGGGGTCTTCCTGCCGGCCCCCGGGCTCGAGACGGAGGTGACCGTGCAGGTCAACGGGATCGTGGCTCGGACCGAGGTCCGGCAGCGCTTCCACAACCCGACCGGGGCCTGGGTCGAGGGCGTCTACGTCTTTCCGCTGCCGGAGGGGGCGGCCGTCGACGGGCTCCGGATGGTGGTCGGCGAACGGGTGATCGAGGGCGAGATCCGCGAGCGCGAGGAGGCAGCTGCGGTCTACGAGCAGGCGCGGCGCGAGGGCCGGCGTGCGAGCCTGGTCGAGCAGGAGCGGCCGAACCTGTTCACCACCTCGGTCGCGAACCTGGGGCCGGACGAGGAGGTCGAGGTGGTGCTCTTCTACCAGGAGGAGCTGCGCTACGACTCCGGTCGCTTCGCCTTGCGCCTGCCGCTGGTGGCGCCGCCACGGTACGTTCCCGACGAGGTGCCGGGGCCGCTCGGCTCCGCCCTGCCACCGGCGGTGGCTGCGAGCCTTCGGCGCGTGGGCCTCGGCGCGCTGGCGCCGGCTGCCGTCCCGGCGGTCGCCGACGCCCGGCGCCTGGCGTCGCCGGTGGTCGGCCCGGGAACCGGACCGGTCAACCCGATCACGGTGACGGTGATCCTGGACGCCGGCTTCCCGGTGGCGCGGCTGGGAAGCATCAGCCACGAGCTCGATGTCGCCCGCCGGCGGGGCGAGCGAGCGCTCCGGATCGGCCTGGCGCCGACGCCCGACGGCGCGCGGCCGGTCGCCGACCGGGACTTCGTCCTCGAGTGGGCGCCGGCGGTCGGGCGCGTGCCCGGCGCCGCGCTGTTCACCGAGGAGGCCGGGGGCGAGACCTACGCCCTGCTGACCGTCCTGCCGCCGACTGCGCCCGGGGCCGACCTGCCGCCGCCGCCCCGTGAGGCGGTCTTCGTCATCGACACCTCGGGCTCGATGCACGGTGAGTCCCTGGACCAGGCCCAGGCCGCCTTGCGCTTCGCCCTCGACCGGCTCCGTCCCGAGGATCACTTCAACGTCATCCGGTTTGCCTCCGAGGCCGAGGCCCTGTTCGAGGAGAGCCTGCCGGCCGGGGACCAGGCGCTCGCCGCAGCCCGCGCGTTCGTCGACCGCCTCCGCGCCGATGGCGGCACCGAGGTGCTGCCGGCTCTGCGGCTCGCTCTCGCCGCCCGGCCCGTCGCCGGGGCGGTGCGGCAGGTGATCTTCGCCACTGACGGCGCCGTCGGCAACGAGGCCGAGCTCCTCGCCTTCATCCGTCGGCACCTCGGGTCGAGCCGCCTGTTCACCGTCGGCATCGGCTCGGCCCCCAACGGCCATTTCATGCGCCGAGCCGCCGAGGAGGGCCGCGGTACTTTCACCTACGTCGGCCGGGTGGAGGACGTTCGGCCGGTGATGGCGGAGCTGTTCGCCAAGCTCGAGAGCCCGGTGCTGACTGGGATCGAGCTGCGCTGGTCTGACCCCGGCGCCGAGGCCTGGCCGCCCGAGGTACCGGACCTCTACGCCGGCGAGCCGATCGTGGTTGCGGCGCGCCTGCCGTCGGCCGTGGCCGGCGCCGAGGTCGAGCTCTCCGGCCTGGTCGGCGGGCGCCCCTGGCGAGCCGTGCACCG
>DATKCC010000119.1:0-14802 GCA_035513375.1 Thermoanaerobaculia bacterium
GTACGGGCAGACCCCGCCGGATGATCATCTCGGCCGAGTCGAACAGGGCGTCGAGCAGCAGGATGAACGTGTAGACTAGAAATCCCAACCCCAGAGGGCCGATGATCTCGCGCAGGATGTAGCGGTCGAGAAGGCGCACGCCGCGGATTATAGGAGGGAGAGCTCGGTGCCCGATTTCTTGATCCGACTAACGCGGCGTTATCGCTTCAGCGCCAGCCATCTCTACCGGCGGCCGGAATGGTCGGAGGAGGAGAACCGCGCTCGCTTCGGCAAATGCGCGAATCTTCCAGGACACGGCCACAACTACCGGCTGTACCTGACGGTGGCGGGGGAGCCGGACCGGGAGACGGGATTCGTGGTGGATCTGTCGGAGCTCGACCGGTTGGTGGCGGCGGAAGTCGTGGACCGGCTGGATCACCGGCACGTGAACGAGGCGGTCCGGGAGTTCGGCGCCGGGGGCGAGATCCCTTCGAGCGAGAACCTGGTGCGGTGGATCCACAGGCGCCTGGCGGGAGCGTTGCCGGCGGGGGTGGAGCTGGTGCGGGTGCGGCTCGAGGAGGACGAGGACCTGGCGGCGGAATGGGAGCTGGGGCCGTAGCGGTTTACCCGCGCCCTCGGCAGGCACTCGGGGTTCCGTCCGCGGGTCGGCTCCCGATACCGCGTTCGGCATCGTCGGACTCCGCGCGGCCGGCGGTGCGTCCTGGCCGCTCGTTGCCCTCATGGGGCCGAGCCCTGGTCGTGACGGTGCAACTCCGGGTATCGACCTGGATGGTCGAGCTAGGTCCGGCGCCTTGAGTCGATGGCCTACCCGGGCTCGGCGCGCGGCGCGTCCGCCGACCCGCGGACGGAACCCCGAGCGCCTGCCGCCCGTCCCCGTGATCCAGGATCAGGGAGCCAGAGTCAGCAGTTCTTCGGTCTGAGGGGATGGGGGATCTCGGCGTTAGAGGCGGGTCTCGGAGCTCTGGCGAAGCGGGGGAATCGCCTCCGACTGGGCGTGCCTCCTTCCCAATACAACGTCCGATAAGATATATTATGTCAAGTCTCCAGCGGCTACGCTGCTGGAGACTTGACATAATATTGGATGGATCGTCACTTCTCCTCCCCACAATTGGGGTCCTGTGGATGGCCTGCGGATATCCCTTGGGCGCATATGAGTCGCCGCCATTTTCGACCCACCGATGGCGTCTCCCCTTTGTCTTTGAGCGCGGCTAGGCGTTGACGAGGTGCTTGCCCGCGAGCTTCTCGTCGCTGAGGGAAGCCACGCGGCGGCCGGGCTGCGCCAGGCTCCATCGAGCACGAGACGAGGAATCCACGCGGCGAAGCGGCGACGAGCGGCGGCCGGGCCGCCGCCCCTAGGTCTGCGCGTCTTCCGCCTGGAGCTCTTCGAGAATCTGCCGCAGGGCGCGGATGAGGTCCGTGCGCTCGACCTCTGACTGACGGAAGGTGAGGTTGAGGGTAAAGCTCTTGTCGCGGGAGCGGAACTTGAACGCGTAGGGCTTGCGGCGCATCGAGCGGCTTCCCGCCCGGTCGCGCTGGCGCAGGCGCCGGCGGAGGTCGTCGCGGTTCAACCCGTGGCTCGCCACCTCCTCGAGAAGGCGGATCATCTCTTCCTCGGTGCCCGCCTTCAGCACCTCCAAGAGGAGGGACTTCGAGGAGACGTTCAGGGCCTGGACCGCGTCCCGGACCCGGGGCGGCATCTGAAGGAGCGACAGGCTCTCCGTCACCACCGTCCGCGACTTCCCCACCGCCTCGGAGATCTCCTCGTGCGTGTAGCCGTAGCGCTCCGCCAGCGCGCGGTACCCGTCAGCCTCTTCGAACGGTGTCAGGTCCTTGCGCTGCAGGTTCTCGATCAGGGCGATCTCGAGCGCCTCCTGCTCGGTGACGTCCATCTCGATCGCCGGGATCTCGTAGAGCCCCGCCTGTTGTGCGGCCCGGTACCGGCGCTCGCCCGAGATGATGCGGTAGCAGTCGCCGCCGCCCTTCGCCCCGGGGCCGTCCTCCTCGACCGGCACCCGGCGAACCAGGATCGGCTCGAGGACTCCGCGCTCCCGGACCGAGCCCACGAGCTCCTCGAGGTCGCCCATCACGGTCCGAGGCTGGTTCGGATCGGGCTCGATGGTCGCCAAGGGGAGCATGCGGCCCACTGCTACCTCGTGCCGGGTCGTGAGCTCCTCCACGAAGTGGTTGTCGTGGCGCATCTTGACCTGCAGCGGTAGCCCGCGCTTGCGGGTCATCGGTCCTCCCTCCTGGGCGAGAAGCAGGATAGGCCGGCGCTACACACGAGCCAGCACCTCCTCCGAGAGCTGGTAGTACTCAGTCGCTCCGCTCGACGCGGGCGCGAAGGTGAAGATCGATTCACGGTAGGCCGGGCTCTCCTCGAGCCGGACGCTCTTCGTGATCAGCGTCTTGAAGACCTTGTCCCCGAACACCTGGGAGATCTGGTCCTGAATGTCCTTCGACAGCAACGTGCGCTTGTCGTAGAGGGTGATCAGCGCCCCGAGAAGCTGAAGCTCCGGGTTCGCTCGCTGCTTGATCTTGTCGATCGTCTCGAGCAGGTCGTCGGTGCCCTCGAGCGCGAAGTAGCTCGACTGAATCGGGACAAGGACGTGCGTCGCGGCGACCATCGCGTTGACGGTGATGATGCCGAGGGTGGGCGGAGTGTCGATCACCACGTAGTCGAACTCGTCCACCACCTCCGCGAGAGAGTCCTTGAGCCGAAAGTGGCTGTCGAGCTCGCCGAGGAGCTTCGACTCGATCTTGGCCAGGGCGATCGTCGCCGGCGCCAGGGAGAGGTTCCCGGCCCGCGGCACCGGCAGCAGGATCTGGCGCAGAGAGACGTCCGGCTCCGTGAGCACCTCGTAGATCGACTGGCGGACGTCGTGGATGTCCACGAACGACATCGAGCTGTTCGCCTGGGGGTCCAGGTCGATCAGCAGGGTCTTGAGGCCCTTGGCGGCGAGGGCGGCGGAGAGGTTGATGGCGGTCGTCGTCTTGCCGACTCCGCCCTTCTGGTTCGCGATGGCGATGATCATGGGCCGGACGCGAATCTACCGGATGGCCTCGCCCGGGTCAAGCGCCGTAGCGGTCCGGTTCCCGGGCTGCACCGATCGCTTGTCGGCGCGCCGACAACTCCCGTAAACCTCTTGTTTTGTTCGACTTCGGTGGGTGGTATCGCGACCGACGACGGTCACATCGTGTACTTGCCGAGGTCTTCCGGACCGAGCTCCTCGAGCATCTTCCGGATCTTCTCTTCCTCCGAGGCGTCGGCGTCGATCTCGACCGCCCGCGCCTTCTCGAGGACCGACCGGAGGACGAAGATCGGTGCCTCCGCCCTGAGCGCCAGGGCGATCGCGTCGCTCGGTCGCGCATCCAGGGTCATCTTCTTGCCGCTGAAGTCGAGGTGGATGACCGCGAAGAATGTGCTCTCGCGGAGGTCGGAGATCACGATCCGCTCGATCGCCGCCCCCAGAGTACGGACGCTGGAGAGCAGCAGATCGTGGGTCATCGGGCGCGGCGGCTCGACCCCCTCGATGCGCAAGGCGATGGCATTGGCCTCGAAGACGCCGATCCAGATCGGCAGGAAGACGTCGCTCTGCTCGTCGCGCAGGATGACTATGGGTACATTGGAAGAGGGGTCGAGCATCAGCCCCTTGATCTCCATGCGAAGCTCGTCAGCAGGCTCGGTCATCGTTCGCCTATTCTGCGGCGGCAGGGCTTGAAGGTCAAGGCGAGTCGGTGGCACGGGGGCGGGGCGGCTGCTCCGTGCCGGGCTCCCGGTGCGCGCGGAGCGATGCACGGGGCTCAGCGGGGGGCGCTCCGGGGGCCGCGCGAACTCGCTCGCTGGCGCTCGCTCAAACACGCGCGCGACCTGATCCCTGCGCGACCCCCGCTTCACCTCCGTGGATGCCGCCCCCCGTGCTCAGGGGAGCCCGGCACGGAGCAGCCGCCGCGGAACCTGTCGAACCGACCGGGAGTCCCGAGAGGGTGACCGCCGCGCCCGTGCTACCTACGCTTGAAGGGACTCAGGACAGGGGAAGGACGCCGAGGCTGGGGCTGGGGGAAGCTGGCTGACCGGCTTCCTCCCCCACTCGCCGGCCGACCAGGCTATGCGGGAACGACTCCTCCACCAGCACCTCGACGACGCTCCCGAGCTCCGCCGGCAGCCGGCCGGCGGCAAAGTTCACCATCCGGTGGCAGGTCGTCCGGCCGGTCTGGTACCCCGGCTCCTTGCCCCAGCCGGTCACGATCACCTCGAAGGCCCTCCCCACCAGCTCCCGGTTGAGCTCGCGCTGGATCTCGGTCTGCACCGCGAAGAGCTCGTTGAGCCGCCGATTCGCCACCTCGACCGGGACGTGGCCGTCGAGGCGAGGTGCCGCAGTGCCCGGTCGCGGCGAGTACTTGAAGGCGTAGAGCGTGCCGAAGCGCACGCGCTCGACGAGGGCCACCGTCTCTTCGAACTGCTCCTCGGTCTCGCCCGGGAAGCCCACGATCAGATCGGTCGACAGGACCGCGTCCGGCCGCGCTTCCCGGATCCGCTCGACCAGCTCGAGATACGACTCGACCGTATACCCTCTCCCCATCCGTTTCAGAACCTCGTTCGCCCCGGACTGGACCGGCAGATGGAGGTAAGGGCAGACGTTCGGGTGCTCGGCGTAGGCCCGGATCATCCGCGCGGTGAAGTCGCGCGGGTAGGAGGTGATGAAGCGCAGTCGCTCGACTCCCGGCTCCCTGGCCACGGCGGTGAGGAGGTCGGCAAAATCCTCGTCGCCGCCCGGCTCGCGCCAGTGGTTGACGGTCTGGCCGAGGAGCTCGATCTCGCGGAAGCCGAAGTCCACCAGGTGGCGGACCTCGGCCAGCACCTCGGCCAGCGGCCGGCAGCGCTCGGGCCCCCGGGTCCGCGGCACGATGCAGAACGTGCAGCGCTTGTCGCAGCCCTCGATGCAGGTCACCATCCCCTTGTGGACCCCGTCGCGGGAGATGGCGTCGAGGTGGAACTGGCGGTCGGCCGGGAAGCCGGTCGCCACCACCCGCTCCCCGGCCGCGCGGCGACGGAGGAGCTCCCCCAGCTCCCCCACCCGCGCCGGCCCGAGCACGAAGTCCAGCTCCGGCGCCCGCTCCAGCGCCGCCTCACCCTCCTGCTGGGCCACGCAACCGCAGAGCCCGATCAGAACCTCCCGGCGCTCCTTGAACGCCCGGTACTCCCCGATCCTCGAGTAGACCTTGTTCTGAGCGTTCTCCCGAACACTGCAAGAATTGAGCAACAGCACGTCCGCCTCGTCGGCCGTCCTCGAAGGCAGCATCCCCTGTTGCATGAGCTGCCCAGCCATGCGCTGGGTGTCCAGCTCGTTCATCTGGCAGCCCCAGGTCTCGATGAAGAAACGTCGCGCTCGGCTCATGTCGCGGACAGCCTACCGTAAAGGCGTCAAGTCCTTCCTCCCCACGGATTCCCCGGCTTCCCATCAGCCACCGAGCTCTCTCCCACGCAGCTCGTCCGCAAGCTCAGGACCATGGCCGACCGGGGAAGAGAGGAGGGATGTTCCCGAAGCAATAGACCGGAGTCGCCCGGCGGAGCCCTTGCGGCGATTCCCGAAGCCCCCCCTCTATCTAGATCCTTCGCAGCGTCAGGTGGACAGGAGGCGCACGCGGCCGAAGTAAGCCCCCCCTACCCCCCCGGCGGCTCCCGAATGTCGAGGATCTCGGGCTGCCGGGGCTCGTGGAACCGCTCTCGCTCCGCCGGAAGCTCGGCCTCCTCCGGCTCCAGCTCGATCCCCTCCCGCAGCCACCCCGGAAGGGCGCCCGCCAACCGGCCCTCCTCCAGGCTCTCCTCCAGCTCGTCCCGATACCGCGCGATCGCCTCCCTGGTTTCCCCGATCCGGTCAAGCACCCGATCCCAGGCCGGCTTGATCTCGCCGTCCCGCACGTACGGGTCGTCCTCCGCGTAGAAGCTCCGGCGTAGCGAGCCGGCGCGACCTTCGAGCTCGGCGAGCTCGTCGACCGCCTCGCGCAGGCCGAGCCGGAGGTCTCGGACGCGCGCGCGCCAGTAGCCCTCGCCCTGCTCGGGCTCGCCGTCCGCGCCGCTAGGAGCCGCTGCAGCCCCTTCCGCCAGCGTGCCCTCTGCTGCCTCGCCCTGAGGTCTTCGCTCCGACTCAGCGAAGGTGACGCCCTCTCCCTGGAACTCGTGGAGGTTGTCGTCGGTGACCGCGATCTTCGACGGTCCGGCTGCCGCCCGCCCCGCCCGGGCGGCGGCGGCGGCCTCGTGCAGGGTCGTGGGGCGCGCCTCCCGCTCAGGCCGCTCGATCGAGATGACCGTGGGGTCGGTCCGAACGGAGGCGCCGCTGGCGGCGTTCACAGTGGAGGCGGCCCCGACTTCCGCCTCCGTTCCGCTCTCGCCCGGGCCGGCATCGAGCTCATCGCCGGGCGCCTGCTCGCCCTCCTGGGCGGCCGCCGTTACCGCCGAATCGGCCGTGGGGCTCTCGGCGCCGGGCGCCTCCGCCGGAGTCGCGCCGGAGCAGCCCCAGGTCCAGGACCAGGCCGCGAGGGGCAGGAGCAGCGGGCGAAGCGTCCGGAGCGCGGCCATCGCCTCAGGCGCTCCCCGTAGGGGCGGCGAGCATGGTCTCGAAGGCCGAGGACAGCAGCTCCTCCACCTCTGGGCCGGTCGACGCCTCGAGGCAGCGTCCGGCGAGCTGTTCGAGCCACGGCACCGAGAGCTCCCGCAGCAGGGTCTTCAGCGCCGGCACGGCTTGTGGCGTCACCGAGAAACGGCGCAGGCCGAGCCCGACGAGGAGCGCCGCATAGCGGGGATCGGCGGCCATCTCGCCGCACAGGGAGAGCTCGACATCGGCCTCGCGCGCGGCTTCGATCACCGTACGTAGCATGCGTAGGATCGCCGGATGGCCCGGCTGGTAGAGGTAGGACACGTGCTCGTTGTTCCGGTCCACCGCCAGGGAGTACTGGATGAGGTCGTTGGTTCCGACCGAGAGGAAGTCCACCTCTCGGGCGAGCAGGTCTGCGATCAGAGCCGCCGACGGCACCTCGATCATCACTCCCAGCGGCGGATCGCGCCGAAACTCGAGGCCCTCCCCCTCGAGCTCCTCGATGACCGCCTCGGCGAGGGCGCGAAAGGCGCGGACCTCGTCGACGCCGGAGATCATCGGCAGCAGCACTCGCAGGTCGCCGTGGGCCGCCGCGCGGTAGAGCGCCCGGACTTGGGTCTTGAAGACCTGCGGCCGCGCGAGGGTCAGCCGGATCCCCCGCAGCCCCAGGACCGGGTTCTCTTCGTCCAGCGCGAGGAGCTCCTGCGCCAGCTTGCGCCCCCCCAGGTCGTAGGTGCGGATGATCACCGGCTCGGGAGAGGCGGCCTCGACCAGGCGCCGGTAGAGCTCCACGTGCTCCTCCTCGCTGGGCACGTCGGGGCTCTTCTCGATGTACAGGAATTCGCTCCGGTAGAGGCCGATGCCGCGGGCGCCGAAGCTCCTCACGTCGGCGAGCTCTTCGGGCAGGTCGATGTTGGCCATCAGGTGGAGCTCGACCCCGTCAAGGGTCCGCGCCGGCAGGTCGCGGGTCTCGAGGAAGGTCAGCTCGCGGGTCCGGAGCTCCTCCATTCGCCGGCGGTAGGAATCGAGCAGCTCCGGGGTCGGGTGGAGGATCACCACCCCCCGCTCGCCGTCGATCACCACCGGGTCCTGGTCGGTCACCAGCTCGGTGACCTCCCCCAGCCCCGAGACCGCCGGCAGCTTCAAGGAACGGGCGATGATCGCGGTATGCGACGTCCGCCCGCCGGTCTCGATCGCAAAGCCGACCACCCGCTGGCGCCCGAGCTGGATCACTTCGGACGGTGCGAGGTCGTCGGCCACGATCACCACCGGGCCTTCGACGTCCGCGAGCTCGTGGTGGGAGATCCCCTGCAGGCGCCGTTGGAGGTGGCGGAGTACGTCCCGGAGATCGGCCTGGCGTTCCCGGATGTACTCGTTCTCCATCGCCGCGAAGCGCTCGGCGTACTCCTCCCCGGCGCGGTAGACGGCCCACTCGGCATTGACCTCCTCCTGGCGGATGCGGGCGCTCACCTCCTCGAGGAAACCGGTGTCGCAGAGCACCAGCAAGTGGGCGTCGAAGATCGCGCCGAGGTGCTCGCCGAGGTCCTCGGAGGCCCGGTCACGGGTCTTGGCCACCTCGCTGCGCGCCTGCTCCACCGCTTCATGGAAGCGGGCGACCTCCCGCTCAACCTCCTCCGGGGGCAGCGGCAGGCGGAAGATGTCCCGCGCCCGGTTCTCGATCACCACGGCGCGGCCGATGGCGATCCCACCGGATACGCCGAGACCCTCGATGGTCTGCATCTCTCGGTCGGTCACGGTCTCAGGAGTCCTCACCGAAGCGATCGCCGATCAGGCCGGTGACGGCGGCGATCGCCGCTTCCTCGTCCTCGCCCGAGCATCGGACGACGATTCGCGATCCCTGCCCGGCGGCCAGCAGCAGGATCCCCAGTATGCTCTTGGCGTCCACCGCTTCGCCGTCCTGGACCACGGCCACGTCGCTCCGGAACGAACCCGCCAGATGCACGAGCTTGGCGGCGGCGCGGGCGTGGAGGCCGAGGCGGTTCATGATCTCGACCTCGCGCTCGATCACCCGCCGTCCCCGCGCCCGGCGCCGACTGGGGTGCCCGCGCCGATGCCGCCTTCGGCGGTGCTCGCGTCAGCCGGCTCGGCGCACGGACCCGGCGGCGGACACCGGTGGCTCTGGATGTCGCTCGCCAGACAGATGCTCGACCGGCCCTTCTCCCGCAGCCAGGCGGCTACCTCGGCCACCGGCATCTCCCGCCGTCCGAGGCAGGCCAGCCGCACGACCATCGGCAGATTGACGCCGGTGACGATCTCCACCCGGCCCGGATCGAGGAAGGTCAAGGCCACGTTGCACGGGGTGCCGCCGAACATGTCGGTGAGGATGAGCACGCCGTCGCCCCGGTCCAGGAGCTCGATGGCCGCGCCGATCTTGGCATGAGCTTCGTTGAAACCGTCGCTCCAGTCGAGCGAAACGGCGCCGAAGCCCTCCAGCTCCCCGGCGATGATGCGCGCGGCGGTCAGGAGCTCATCGGCCAGGCTGCCGTGGCTGAGGACGAGAGCTCCGATCGGATGGCGCCGTGGCTTCGAGCGGGTCATGGGTCGTGGGGATCGATGAAGGACGGTAGCCCTGTCGGGCTTCGCCGGGCCTGGAGAGTCCAACGTGGAAGCCTACCAGTTCATTTCGCTGATTTCGATCGACGGGGCTCAGCGGGCGATGTCGCGATGCAACGTCCGCACCGACCACCCGGCCTGGTCCAACATCCGCTCGAGGTCCTCGATCATGCACACCGAGCGGTGGCGGCCGCCGGTGCAGCCGACGGCGATCGTCACGTAGCTGCGGTTCTCCCGACGATAACGCGGCAGGAGGAAGCCGAGGAGATCGACCAGGCGCTCCAGCGTCTCCCCGTACTCTGCCTGGGCCTCCAGATAGTCCCGCACCGGCGCGTTCTGGCCGGTCTGCTCGCGCAGAACGGGAACGAAGTGGGGGTTGGGCAGGAACCGGATGTCGAACACCAGGTCGGTCGGAAAGGGGATGCCGTACTTGAAGCCGAAGGAGACCAGCGAGACGACCATCGCCGGCCCCTCCCCTGGGCGCTCCGAGAAGTTCCGGTAGATCTGGTTGCGGATCTCGTGGATGGTCCACTCGCTGGTGTCGAGCACCATGTCGGCCGACCCCCGGAGCTCGGAGAGCAGCGCCCGCTCGCGGGCGATTCCTTCGATCAAAGGCCGATCGCCGGCCAGCGGATGGGGCCGCCGGGTCTCGGAGAACCGCCGCACCAGGGCCTCGTCCGAGGCTTCGAGGAACAGCAGCGTCGGCTCCACCTTTTCGGGGTCGATCTCCCGCAGGAGACGGGGGAAGGACTCGGCGAAGTGGGGCGCCCGTACATCGGTCACGACCGCGATCCGGTCGTTGCCCTCGACCATCTCGAGCGGGCTCCTCAGGAACTGCCGGAGCAGCGGCAGGGGGAGGTTCTCCACCGTGTGGAAGCCGAGATCCTCGAAGCACTTGGCCACCGAGCTCTTGCCCGAGCCCGAGAGCCCCGTGATCAGGACCAGCCTACCTCTCTTGCTCGTCGAGCCTTCGGCGCTCAAGTTCCTCCTCCAGTTTGAGAGCGAACTCGCGGGCGGAATGGTGGCCTTGGACCTTCAACACGTGGTTGCGCGCCGCGATCTCCACCAGGATCGAGACGTTGCGACCCAGGGCGACCGGCATCTTGATGTAGGGGACCGGCGTCTCGAGAATGTCGTAGAGGGATTCGTCGAGCCCGAGGCGGTCGTAGGACTCCCCCTCGTGCCAGTGCTCGAGCTCGATCACCAGGTCGATCGACTTGCGCTCCCGCACCGCCGCCAGTCCGAAGAGATCCTGGACGTTGATGATGCCGAGACCCCGGAGCTCCATGTGATGGCGCAGCGGCCCCTCGGAGAAGCCGACCAGGTCGCCGCTCGGATAGCGTTTGACCGTCACCCTGTCGTCGGCCACCAGGCTGTGGCCGCGGGTGATGAGGTCGAGGGCGCATTCGCTCTTGCCTACCCCGCTGCCGCCGATCAGCAGGACCCCCAGGCCGTAGATGTCGAGCAGCACGCCGTGGAGGTGGGTGCGCGGCACCAGGTGGTCTTCGAGGAAGTAGCTGATCCGCTTGATCACGGCCGAGGAGAGCGCCGGCGAGGCGAGGACCGGAACCTCCCGCTCCAGGCACCGAGCCAGGAATCCTTCGAGCGGCGCGAGCCCCTTGGTCAGGACGAAGACCGGAACCGGGAGGGCGGTGATCGTGTCGAAGCGCTCGGCGCGCTCCTCGGGGTCGAGGGTCTTCAGGTAGGCGGTCTCGCTCTCGCCCACGATCTGGACCCGCCCCGCCTTGATGTAGGGGTAGTAGCCGGCGAAGGCGAGCCCAGGTTTCTGGACTCGGGGGTTGGTGATCCGGTTGTCGAGGTGCTGCTCGCCGGACAGGACCGTGAGCTTGAGGTCCGCTAGCTCCTCGCCGAGGAGCTCGGACACGGTGACATGGGGTTGCATCGCGATCCCGACCGAGAGTGCGGGGCCGGTCACCCTCCCTCTTCGAGAAGGCCGTAGATCGCCTGCCGATCCCGCAGCTCGAGGACCCGGGAAGCGTGGCTGTCCTCCTTGAGCCAGCGGGAGATCGCGGCGAGCACCTGGAGGTGGACGGCGGGCGCGTCGGTGGGCGAGACGACCAGGAAGAACAGCCGCACCGGTTTGGCGTCGATCGCGCCGAAGTCCACCCCCTGGCGGGTGATGCCGATGGCCAGCACCACCTTCGAGAGCTCCTTGAGCTTGCAATGGGGGATGGCGACGCCGGCGCCGACACCGGTCGAGCCGAGCTGCTCGCGCTCGAGCAGGCGGTCGTAGAGCTCCTTCGAGCTCTCGATCACGCGGCGCTGCTCGAGACGGTCGGACATCGCCCGCAGGACCGCCTCCCGGTCATCGGCGTCGAGCTCCGGGAAGATGAGCTCGGGGTTGGTGAGGGAATCGAGACGCATGGGGCTTCGTCGGGGGGCGGCGCCGCGGCTCAATGGGAGCGCCGCCGGGCCGCTCCAAGAGAACTGGCCGGCGCCTCAGAACTGCGGCGCGATCAGGCCGTAGTTGTCGTCCTTGCGCTTGTAGAGCACGCTCACGCGGTCACTCGTCGAGTCGCGAAACACCACGAACTCGTTCTTCCCGCTCTCCAGCCAGAGGGCCGCCTCCTCGATCGTCATCGGCTTGATCGGTAGGTGCGTGGACTTGACGATCCTGGGGGGCGCGCCGCTCCCGAGGCTCTCTCGATCCAGGACCTCGAGGGGCCACCGCTGGCCGTTGGGCGCCGCCCGACCGGCCCGGCGGCGGCGGTCGATCGCTCGGTTCTTCGAGCGCCGGGCCTGCTTCTCGACCTTGTCCACGGCCTGGTTGATCGCCTCGTAGATGTCGGCCGTCTCCTCGGTGGCCTTGAGCACACCGTGGCGATGGCTGACGTGGAGGTCGGCGATGTTGCGGTGCTTCTCGTTCTCCAGCGTGACCCGGATCTCGACCGGCTCCTGCACGAACTTGGTCACCTTGCCGAGCTTGCCCTCGGCGTAAGCGCGCACCCGGTCGTCGATCTCGAAGTTCCTGCCGACGAATTCGATGTTCATGGCTCGGTCAGCTCCTCAGTGTCCGGTGTTTTCAGCTCGCTGTAATTCCGCTGCTTTCCCGTGGCCCCAGCCGTCGATCGTTCGACGGCAAGCGCCGCGGTCAGAAGATCTGCTTCCTTTCCGTGCTGGAGGCAATGTTCAATTCATCTCTGTATTTCGCGACCGTCCGACGCGCGATTTGAATCCCTTCCCGGTTGAGCATCCGCATCAGCTCGCTGTCCGAGAGCGGGTTCTTCGAGTCCTCCTGGTCGATCATCTCCTGGATTTTCTTCTTGACCGAGAGCGACGAAATCTCCTCGCCGTACTCGCGGTCAATGCCGCTGTGGAAGAAGTACTTCATCGGCAGCACGCCGCGCGGCGTGTGGATGTACTTGTTCGATACCACCCGGCTGACCGTCGATTCGTGCATGCCGATGTCCTCGGCGACATCGCGCAGGACCATCGGCCGCAGGCGTTCGACACCGTGCTCGAGGAACTCCTGTTGCTGATGGACGATCGAGTTGGCTACCTTGTGGATCGTCCGCTGCCGCTGGTCGATCGACTTGATGAGCCATACCGCCGAACGGATCTTCTCCTTGATGAACTGCTGGGCCTCGGCCTGGTGCCCCTCCTTGCGCATCGTCGCGAGCATCCGCCGGTAGGCCTTGCTCACCCTAAGCCGCGGCATGCCGTCGTCATTGATCTGGATGACCCAGTCCTGGCCCACCTTGAGCACGTAGACGTCGGGCTCGATGTAGTGCGTGCGGTCGGTGGCGAACCCTCGGCCGGGCCGGGTCTCCAGGGTCTTGATCCGCTCCACCGCCGACTCGAGGTCGGCGAGCTCGAGGCCGAGCTTCTTGGCCACCGTCGCGTACTGGCGCCTGAGGAACAGGTCCCAGTGGTCACAGAGTATCCGGTGGGCGAGCTCGTCGACCCGGTCCGCGATCCCGGCGCGCTCCAGCTGGGAGATCAGGCTCTCCCGGAGGCTCGCGTAGGCGATCCCCGGAGGGTCGAACCTCCGCACCAGGTCGAGCGCCACCTCGACCTCCTCCGAGGTGTAGGGCAGGTGCGAACCGTTGCCGTTGAGCTCGTCCCCGAGCTGGTCTCCGAGGGCGCGGATCTCCTCGAGGTCGGCGACCAGGAAGCCCTGGGGGTCGAGGTTGCCGATGATCAGCTCGGCGATCTCGCGCAGGCGCACCGGCGCATCGCTCATGTGGAGCTGCCAGAGGAGGTGGTCGTAGAGGTCGGGGTCCCGGGAGAGCGTGTTCTCGAGCGGCGGCGCCTCCCGGTGCTCCCGGACCGAAGCGTAGCCCGAGCTCTCCATGTAGTCCCCGAAGAACTCATCGAGGTCGATGTCCGCCATCGACTCCTCGTGGTCGAGCTCGTCGGTGCGCTCCTCGCGCTCCGGCTCCTCGGCGGGTTTCTCCTCCGCGACCGGCTCGAGCTGGGCCTCCTCGAGCGTCGGGTTCTCCATCATCTCCTGAGTGATCACCCCCTCGAGCTCCATCCGGGTCATCTGCAAGAGCTTGATCGCCTGCTGGAGTGACGGCGTCATCACCAGCTTCTGCGACAGCTTGAGGGAGAGCTTCTGTTCGAGGGCCATCGTGCTAGAGAGTGAAGTCCTCCCCGAGATAGACCTTCTTCACTTGAGGGTCTCTGGAGAGCTCCTGAGGTGTCCCGGCGCGGAGGATCTCGCCGTTGTTGATGATGTAAGCGCGGTCGGTGATCTTCAAAGTCTCCCGGACGTTGTGGTCGGTGATCAGGACGCCGATGCCCATCGCCTTGAGATGTCGGACGATGCCTTGGATGTCGAGCACCGCAATCGGGTCGATGCCCGCGAACGGCTCGTCCAGAAGGATATACCACGGGCTGATCACCAGGGCACGGGCGATCTCGACCCGCCGGCGCTCCCCCCCCGACAGCGCGTAACCGGGGGTCTTCGCCACCCGTTCGAGGCCGAAGTCGGAGACCAGCTCGGCGATGCGGCGCTCCTGCTCGCCGTGAGGCAGGTCGAGGGTTTCGAAGATCGCCCGCAGGTTGTCCTCGACCGAGAGCTTGCGGAAGACCGAGGGCTCCTGCGGCAGGTAGCTCAGCCCGCGCTGCGCCCGCAGATACATCGGCAGCTCGGTGATCTCCTCGCCGCCCAGGTAGACCTCACCGCCGTCCGGCTGGATCACCCCGACGACCATGTAGAAGGTGGTCGTCTTGCCGGCCCCGTTCGGTCCCAGGAGCCCGACGATCTCTCCCGGAGCGACCTCCAGGGAGACGTCGTCGACCACAGCACGGCCCCGGTAGACCTTGCGCAGGCTGCGGGTCCGGAGGAGGCGATCCTCGGTCATCGGCCCTCTCCCCCGCCGCTCTCCGCCGCGGCCGCCGGGGCGGCTTCGCTGGCGCGGCCGAAGACCTGGACCCGCCCGCTGTCGACGTCGTAGGTCATGCGTGCTCCTTCGAGGACATTACCGTCGCGGTCGCGCATGCTCACCTTGGCCCCCGCCGCGGCGGTCACCTCGACCACCCGCGAGTCCGGGCGGTAGCGGAGGAAGTCGCCGAGCAGGGTCCGGCCCTCTACCGGGTCCTCGACGCGGGCGTCCCCCGAGCACCGGAGCTCTTCCACTCCCCCGCCTTCGGCCAGATCTACATCCAT
>DATKCC010000120.1:0-3253 GCA_035513375.1 Thermoanaerobaculia bacterium
CCTGGTGCTCGGCCTCAACACCGGCGCCTACGGCGCCGAGGTGGTCCGGGGCGCGGTGCAGGCGATCCCCCGGGGCCAGGCCGAGGCCGCGCGGGCGCTCGGGCTCTCCGAGGGGCAGATCCTGCGCCGGGTGGTGCTGCCCCAGGCGGCGTTGCGGATGGTGCCGCCGGCCGGCAACCTGCTGATCGAGCTGCTCAAGAACACCGCCCTGGCCTCGACCATAGCGCTCACCGACCTGACCTTCCGGGCCCAGGCGCTACGCTCCGAGACCCTGCGGACGGTCGAGATCTTCAGCGTCGTGCTGGTCTTCTACTTCGTCATCGCCCGGGGGCTCGGCTTCGGCATGGGCCGGATCGAGCGGCGCCTGGCGCGGGGGCGCGACGGCGGGGGTACCCCGTGAGCGGCGAGATCTGGGACTGGGGCTACGCGTGGGAGGCGCTTCCGACCCTGGCGCGCGGCCTGCTCGTGACCCTCCAGGCGACCTTCCTCGGGTTCGCCCTGGCGCTGGTGATGGGTCTGGTCTGGGCGGTGCTGCGGCGCGCCCGCAGCCGGGCGCTGCGGGGGACGGCCTACTGGATCGTCGAGCTCGTGCGCTCGACGCCGCTCCTGGTCCAGCTCTACTTCCTGTTCTACCTCTTCCCGGAGGTGGGGGTGGTGCTGTCGCCCTTGACCGCCGGGGTCCTCGGCCTGGGGCTCCACTACAGCGCCTACCTCGCCGAGGTCTACCGCTCGGGGCTGGACGCCGTGCCCCGGGGGCAGTGGGACGCGGCGACGGCGCTCAACCTGAGCCGCTTCCAGACCCTCCGGCGGGTGGTGCTGCCGCAGGCGATCCCGCCGCTCGTCCCGGTCCTGGGCAACCGCCTGATCGCGATCTTCAAGGACACGCCGCTGCTGGCGGTGATCACCGTGACCGAGCTGCTGCAGCAGGCGAAGCTCCTGGGGGCGGAGCGCTTCCGCTACCTCGAGCCGCTGACCCTGGTGGGGGCGATCTTCCTGGTGCTGTCGCTGGCGGCGGCCCGGCTGGTGCGCCGGACGGAGGTGTGGAGTGAGCGGAGCGCCTGACGACTCCAGCGGGGCGATCGTCCGCATGTTGGGCGTGCGCAAGCGCTTCGGCGACGAGGTGGTCCTCGAGGCGCTGGACCTCGAGGTGGCCCGGGGCGAGAAGCTGGCGATCATCGGGGCGAGCGGCTCGGGTAAGTCCACCATCCTGCGCATCCTCATGACCCTGGAGGGCATCGACGGCGGCCGGGTGGAGATCGGCGGCGACTCCGTCTTCACCGAGGAGAGCAACGGCCGGGAGGTGCCGGCGAGCGAGGAGCACCTGCGGGAGGTCCGCCGCCGGGTGGGGATGGTCTTCCAGCAGTTCAATCTGTTCCCCCACATGACCGCCCTGGGCAACGTGATGGAGGCACCCCGCCGGGTCCTCGGCCTGTCGAAGGAGGAGGCCGAGGCTCGGGCGCGCGAGCTGCTGGCCCGGGTCGGCCTGGCGGACAAGGCCGGCGCCTACCCGTCGCGGCTCTCGGGCGGCCAGCAGCAGCGGGTGGCGATCGCCCGGGCGCTGGCGATGCGGCCCGAGGTGATGCTGTTCGACGAGGTGACCTCCGGGCTCGACCCGGAGCTCGTGGGCGAGGTCCTGGACGTCCTCCGGGAGCTGGCCCGCGCGGGCGAGACGACGATGATCCTGGTCACCCACCAGATGCGCTTCGCCCGCGAGATCGCCGAGCGCGTGGCATTCCTCGACGGCGGCCGGATCATCGAACAGGGTCCGCCCGCGGAGATCTTCACCGCGCCTCGGCGCGAGCGGACGCGGCAGTTCCTGCAGTCCGTGCTCGAAGCCTGAGCAGAACCCTCGGGGGAGAGAAGAGAGACGCCATGACGAATCCGACGCGGGAAGGCGACCCCGGAGCCGCTCCGGAGTGGGTGGTGCTCAAGTTCGGCGGCACCAGCGTTTCGTCCCTCGAGCGCTGGCGAACGATCGCCGAGCTCCTGGACGAGCGGCTGGCGGCCGGACATCGCCCGGTCGTGGTCTGCTCGGCCCTGTCCCAGGTGTCGAACCGGCTGGAGCGTCTCCTCGAGGCGGCCGACGGGAGCCGGGACGTGGGCCCCGGACTCGACGAGCTCCGGCGCCTCCACACGGCTCTCGCCAGCGCCATGGAGCTCGACGCCGACCGGCTCCTGGGCGACCTGTTCGCCGATCTGCGCAGGCTGCTCGAGGGGGTCCGGCTCACCGGCGAGGTGACGCCGCGCCTGCGGGCGAGGGTCCTCTCCGCCGGGGAGCTGCTGTCCACCCGCCTGGGGGCGGCCTGGCTCCGGCGCTGCGGGACGCAGGTCGCGTGGCAGGACGCGAGGGACCTGCTCGAGGCCCGCACCGAGCCCCGCGCCTCCCCGGAGCGCCAGTACCTGTCGGCCACCTGCGACCAGGCCTTCGACCCCAGCCTCGAAGCCCGGCTGCGCGCGCTCCCGGAGCCGGTGATCCTGACCCAGGGCTTCGTCGCCCGGCTGCCCGGGGGCGACACGGTGCTCCTGGGCCGCGGAGGCTCGGACACCGCGGCGGCCTACGTCGCCGCCAAGCTCGGCGCCGCGCGGCTGGAGATCTGGACCGACGTCCCGGGGATGTTCACCACGAACCCGCGGTCCGTGCCGGGCGCCCGGCTGCTGCTGCACCTGAGCCACGCCGAGGCCGGGGAGCTCGCCTCCAAGGGGGCCCAGGTGCTCCACCCGCGGTCGATCCGCGCCCTCCAGGAGCAGGCGATCCCGATCCACGTGCGCTGCACGCCGGCGCCGGAGCTCCCGGGTACGGTCATCTCCTCGCCGGCTCCGGGCGGTCCGGCGGTCCGGGCGGTGTCGGCGCGCCGGGGGATCGTCCTGGTCTCGATGGAGGTCGAGGGCGACTGGCAAGGCATCGGCGTGATCGCCGACATCACGGCCCGCTTCAAGGTCCACGGGCTGTCGATCGATCAGCTCGCCTCCTCGCCGACCAACCTGACCGTGGCCCTCGACCCCCGGGCCAACGATCTCGGTGACGAGACCCTCGATCCCCTGCTCGAGGACCTCCGGCAGCTCTGCGTTCCGCGGCTGATCCGCCCGGCCGCATCGGTGAGCCTGGTCGGCAGCGGCATCCGCGCCGTGCTCCACCAGTGGGCCGGCGTGCTCGAGCTGTTCGAGGACGAGAAGGTCTACCTGGTGGCCCAGGCGGCCAACGACCTCTCCCTGACCCTGGTGGTCGACGAGAGCTCCGCCGAGCGGCTGGTGG
>DATKCC010000121.1:0-5364 GCA_035513375.1 Thermoanaerobaculia bacterium
GCTCGCCGCGGACGCCCTCGAGGAGCTTGACGCCGCGGATCCCGCGGATCATCTCCTCGGCCTCGGTCGGGACGAGCGGGGTGACGCCGAAGCGGACGTCGCGGAAGACCTCGACGTAGCGGCCGCCCAAGCCGAACATCAGGAGCGGGCCGAAGCGCGGGTCGGTCGAGATGCCGAAGATGACCTCGTGGCCGCCCTTGACCATCTCCTGGACGAGGTAGCCCTCGGGCGGGTGGCCGGCGGCGCTCAGGCGCTCCTCTATTTCGGCCAGGGCCCGTTCGAGCGCCTCCTCGTCCTCGATCCCCACCACGACCGCTCCGACGTCGCTCTTGTGGACGACCTGGGGGGCGTGGGCCTTGGCGACCACCGGGAAGGCGAGCGGCTCGCGCCTGGCTGAACCCGCGGCCTCCGCTGGCGCCGTGCCGCCGCCGTGGCCATCGTCCCCGTCCCGGCCGGCCGCCGCCGCGAGCGCCGCCTCCCGGCCGTGATCTCCATTGGGGGCGTAGCGCCAGCCGGCCACCGGGATGCCGTAGAGCTCGAGAACCCGGAAGGCGGCGTCGGGCGGCAAGTACCCTTCCCCGGTCCGCTCGAGGAGCCGCGCCACCGCGGCGTCGTCGACCTCGAACTCCGGCGGCTCCTCGACCGCCGGCCGCCGCCGCCAGGCGCCGTAGCGGACGAGCTGAGCGAGCACCCGGGCCGCCGGCTCGGGGAAGCGGTAGACCGGCGGCAGGTCCCCCCGGTCCTTGATCTCCTCGTAGAACTCCTCGGTCGCCATCATCACGGCGAGGACCGGCACGTCGCCGCCGCGGGCGACGCCGCCGATCTCCTCCATGACGTCGATCGGGTTGGCGAGCAGCGGCGTGACGTTGATCACCATCGCGAGATCGACGGCCGGGTCCTCGAGCACGATCGCGAGGCTTTGGGCATACTGCTCGGCGGTGGCCGAGGCGATCATGTCGACCGGATTGGCGACCGAAGCCTCGGCCGGCAGGAGCTGCCGGAGCTTCGCCCGCGTCGCCTCCGAGAGCTCCGCGATCTCCAGCCCCAGGTTGACGCAGGCGTCGGTCGCCATGATCGCCGGGCCGCCGGCGTTGGTGACGATCGCCACCCGGCTGCCGCGGGCGAGCGGGCAGCGGTCGAGAGCGACCGCCAGGTCGAACAGCTCCTCGATCGTGTTCGCCCGCACCACGCCGCACCGCTCGAGAAAGGCCGAGACGGTGACGTCGGTGCCGGCGATCGCCCCGGTGTGGCTCGAGGCGGCCCGCGCGCCCTCGGTCGTGCGCCCGGACTTGACCACCAGGATCGGCTTCTTCCGGCCGACCCGCTTGGCGATCTCGGTGAACCGGCGCGGGTTGCCGAACGACTCCAGGTACATCGCGATCACCCGGGTCGCCTCGTCCTCCTCCCAGTACTCGAGCAGGTCGTTGCCCGAGACGTCGGCCTTGTTGCCCATCGAAACGAACTGGGTGAGGCCGACGCCGCGGTCCTGGGCGACGTTCAGGATCGCGACCCCGAGGGCGCCCGACTGGGAGACGAAGCCGATCGAGCCGGGGTTGGCCGGCGTCGGAGCGAAGGTCGCGTTCAGGCGCACCTCGGGGTCGGTGTTGATCACCCCCATGCAGTTGGGCCCGATCACCCGCACGCCGTGGCGGCGGACCAACTCCCGGAGCTCGGCCTCCGCCCGGGCGCCCTCGGCCCCGGTCTCGCCGAAGCCGGCGGTGATGACTACCAGTCCGCGGACCCCCGCCGCCAGGCACTCCTCGACCACGGCCTTGACCGCACCCTTGGGCACCGCCACGACCGCCAGGTCGACCGGATCGGGGATCGCCGACACCGAAGGGTAGGCCTTGAGCGAATGGATCGAATCGGCATGCGGATTGACCGGGAAGATCGTCCCGGAGAGCTCGTGGACCACCAGGTTGTGGACCAGGGAGAAGCCGATCGAGTCGCGGTTGCGGGAGGCCCCGACGACCGCCACCGTCCGGGGCTCGAAGATCGGCCGGAGGCTTTCGCGGGCGTAGCGGCTGCCGGTCCCGGGCTCGACAACGGTGGTCATGAGCCGAAGAGGCGTCCCTGGGCCCCTTCCGCCCGCCGGCCCGCCCGGTCGTAGCCGAGGTGGGCGTAGGCCTGCGCAGTGGCGACCCGGCCCTGGGGGGTGCGCTTCAAGAAGCCCTCCTGGATCAAGTAGGGCTCGACGATCGTCTCGAGCGTGCCGCGCTCCTCGCCGACCGCCGCCGCCAGCGCGTTCAAGCCCGCCGGGCCGCCGCCGTAGTGCTCGATCAGGACCGAGAGGATCTTCCTGTCGAGCTCGTCGAAGCCGAGCTCGTCGACCGCCAGTGCGGCCAGTGCCGAGCGCGCCGCTTCGCGGGTGATGGTGCCGTCGCCCTCGACCTGGGCGAAGTCGCGGACCCGCCGGAGGAGGCGGTTGGCGATCCGCGGCGTGCCGCGGCTGCGCCGGGCGATCTCATGGGCGCCCTCGGGGTCGGTCGGGATCTCCAGCAGCCGGGCCGAGCGGGTGAGGATCACCACCAGCTCCTCGGGGCTGTAGAAGTCGAGGCGGTGGACGATGCCAAAGCGGGCGCGGAGCGGCGAGGTGACCAGGGCCGCCCGGGTGGTCGCCCCGACCAGGGTGAAGGGCGGCAGGTCGATCTTCATCATTCGTGCCGCCGGCCCCTGCCCGATCACCAGATCCAGACGGTAGTCCTCCATCGCCGGGTAGAGGATCTCCTCGACCGTCGGCGCCAGGCGGTGGAGCTCGTCGATGAACAGGATCTCGCCGGGCTCGAGGTTGGCGAGGATCGCCGCCAGATCCCCGGCGCGCTCGAGCACCGGCCCCGAGGTGGTCTTGATCGGCGCGCCCATCTCCTGGGCGATGATGTAGGCGAGCGTCGTCTTGCCGAGCCCCGGGGGGCCGAAGAAGAGGACGTGATCCAGGGCCTCGCCGCGCTCGCGGGCGGCGGCCATGAACACCCGCACGTTGTCGACCACCTGCTTCTGGCCGACGTACTCGTCGAGCAGGCGCGGTCGGAGCGACTGCTCGATCCGCACCTCCTCGGCTTCGCGGTCCCCCGCGAGGAGCGGCCGCCGGTGCGACTCGATCGGCATGGAGCGATTGTAGAGGATCGGGGCCGGGCTGCGGCGACGGCCCAGCCGGCCCTACAGGAGCTCGACGGCGCGGACCATCGCGAAGAACTCGTCGCGGTAGGGCTCGAGGGTGGCGGCCGGGCCGGTGGCTTTGAGGAACCAGGGTCCGCCGGGGCCCTCGACCACGGCGCCGAGGAGCATCTGACCGGGCTGGGGCTCGGGATCGCCGCCCTGCATGGTCATGGGCGAGGCGGTGAGCGTGCCTTGGGCCTCGACGGTGTGGACCGTCAGGTCGTCGACCTGGAAGGTCTCGCGCACCGGCTGTCCGCCGGCGGCCGGCTCGACCTGAGCGAGCCAGCGCTGGATGTTGGCCTCGACTCCGCCGCCGCCGCCCGGGCCGAAGTAGAACAGAGCGAACTCGCCGTCGCCGCCGGCGCCGGTGATCCGGGCCTGGGCCTGGCGCATGGTGTTGGCCGGGGGCTCCTCCACCCAGCCCTCGGGCAGCTCGAGGGCGAGGCGGCCCCCGGCCTGGGGCATGCCGGGACCGGGCGCCGGCTGCGGGCTCGGAGCGCCGGGCTCGGGGGCGGCCTGCGAGGAGATCGGCTTGATCACACGGCCTTCGGGCTCGTCGGAGCCGCAGGCGGCGGTGAGGAGTACCGGCAGGGTGGCGAGGGCGAGGGTCGAGAGCGCGCGGAGGTTCATGGGCTGAGCGTATCGGAAGCGGGCGCGGGGGCGGAAGGGCCGGCGGGCTCCCGGCCGCCGCGGGCGCCGACCCGGGGCACAGGGGTTGCAGTCGTACCGGTCGCAGCGGAGCCCCCACGTCCACGAGATTCCATGAAGACCTGCGTCATCCTCAACCCGCGAGCGGGCAGCGCCCAGACGATCCTGGAGAGCCTGCGCCGGGCCCTGGATCGGCTCGACGAGCTCGAGATCCGTGAGACGGACGCGGCGGGAGGTGCCCGGGCGCTCGCCGCGCGGGCGGTCGAGGAGGGGTTCGATCGGCTGGTCGCGGCCGGCGGTGACGGCACCCTGAACGAGGTCCTGAACGGCCTGGCGCCCGACTTCGACCGGGCCGAGCTCGGGCTCGTTCCTGCCGGCACCGGCAACGATCTGGCGCGGACCCTGGGGATACCGCTCGATCCCGAGCGGGCGGTCGAGGTGGTGGCCTCCGGCGCCGTTCGCAAGCTCGACGTCGCGCGGCTCCATGCCGGAGGGGAGGACCGCTGGTTTCTCAACGTCTCGGCCGGCGGGTTCAGCGGCGAGGTGGACGAGGGGCTCAAGGCCGAGTTCAAGGAGAGCTGGGGACCGCTCTCCTACCTGCGGACGGCGTTCGAGGCCGCAACCGAGCTCGAGACCTACGATGCCCGGCTCACCTTCGAGCCGGGGACCTCGGACGAGGAGAGCCTCCGCCTCGATGCGGTCAACGTGGTGGTGGCCAACGGGCGCTACGTCGGCGGCGGCCTCCACGTGGCGCCCACCGCTGCCCCGGACGACGGCCTGCTCGACGTCGTCGTCATCCACGCGGCCCCGATCGCTCGACTCTCTCTCCTCGCCCCGCGGGTCGCCATCGGAGCGCACCTCGGCCACGAGCTGGTCGAGCACCGCCGGGCCCGCTCCCTGGAGGTCAGGTCCGACCCCCCGATGCCCTTCAACGCCGACGGCGAGCCGATCGGCTCGACGCCGGTCCGCTACCAGGTCCTGCCCAAAGCAGTCCGCTTCCTGGCACCGCCGGAGGAGCTTTGACGGCTCATGCCCGAACTGTGCGACTGAGGTGCCGAGACGAGCTCGAAGTACCGAAAACGGTCAGATCGGCGCCCAGACGGGACCGAGATCGAGCAGGAACCCAGGGAGCTCCGGGTCGCCCGCGACCTCCGTAGGGTCCTCTAGAACCTCCACCGGCCGCCCCGGCCGGTAGACGTGGACCCGCCGCGCTTCGGGGTCGATCAGCCAGCCGAGCCTGGCGCCGTGCTGCCGGTACTCTTCCAGCTTCGCCCGGAGGTCCCCGAGCCGGTCCGAGGGCGAGCGGAGCTCCACCACGAAGTCGGGGCAGACGGGCAGGAACCCCTGTCTCTCTTCCGCGGACAAGGGCTCGAGCTTCGAGCGCACGACCCAGGCCGCGTCCGGGGCGCGCAGGGCTCCGTTCGGCAGCAGGAAACCGGCCGAGGAGTCGAAGGCGATCCCGGTGCCGTCATGCCTCGCCCACAGGCCCAGAGCGATGGCGATCTCCAGGGTGCGGTGTCCGCTCTCCCCGCCGGCCGGCGTCATCACGATCAGGTCCCC
>DATKCC010000122.1:0-11311 GCA_035513375.1 Thermoanaerobaculia bacterium
TGCCGGAGCTTGCCGGGGAAGTCCTCCGGGTAGCCGCCGGCGACGCCCAGGAGCAGGTTCGCCCGGGTGAAGCGCTCGCGGTAGAAAGCTCGGACGTCGTCGAGCGTGATCGCGGCGAGACCGCGGACCGTGCCTGCGGGCGAGTGGCCGTAGGGGTGGCGCTCGAAGATCTCCTGCTGGAGAGCCTCGAGCCCCAGGAGCTCGTCGTTGCCGCTGCGCAAGGTCGAGGTCAGGAACGACAGGAGCTGGTCCTTGTTGCGCTCGAAGTCGGCCTCGGCGAAGGCCGGCTTGAGCACCGCCTCGGCCAGCAGGTCGGTGTAGGCGTCGAGGTTCTCGACGTGGGTCTCGCCGGAGACGACCGTCACCTCCCGGTCGGTGTCGGCGCTGATCCCGGCGGCCATCGGGTAGAGGGCCTCGAGGAGCTCCGAGTAGCTGCGCTCGGTGGTCCCGCCCTGGCCGAGCATGAGGGCGGTCAAGGCGGCGAGACCCTCTCTACCCTCGGGGTCGTGGATCGAGCCGGCCCGAAAGAGCAGCCTGATGGCGACCAGCGGCGAGCCCGGGCTCGGGAGCTCGACGACTTCGATCGCCGGTTCCTGCCGGCTCGGCTCGGCCGGGGGCTCGGCCTGGGCGGCGGCCGGGGCGGTCAGGCCCGCCGCGGCGAGGAGGAGGCCACCGACCGCGGCGGCGGCGAACCGGGTGCATTGGCTAGCCATGATCACTCTCCTCCTTCGCTGTCGGTCGCCTCCCCGGCACCTTCGCCGTCGGAGGCTGGCGCACCCGGCGAGGTGGGCTCCGAGTAGGCCAGCCGGACGACGGTCTGGTTCTCGGCGCGGAAGTACTCCCGCGCCACCCGCTGGACGTCTTCCGGAGTCACCGCCTGGTAGCGGTCGTAGAGCCGGTTGATGCTCTCGGGGTCGGTGGTCAGGTGCAGGAACTCGGCCACGAGGTCAGCGACCGATGGGGCGCTGTCGAGAGCCAGGGCGAAGTCGTAGCGCAGGTGAGACTTGATCCGCTCGAGGCGCGCCCGCTCGACCGGCTCGGCCTTGAGCCCCTCGAGATAGCGCTCGAGGGTCGCTTCGACCTCGGGGAGGGCCTCGGTCGAGCGCAACCGCGACGTGACGGTGAACAGGTAGGGGTCGCGGCGGAAGCCGGCTCCACCGCCGATGAAGTCGACGAGCTGCTTGTCGACCACCAGCTCCTGGTAGAGCGGGGCGTTCTCGGAGAACAGGAGCTGCGAGACGAGGTCGAGGGCGGCGACGTCGGAGGTCTCCTCGTCGAAGGCCGGCACGTGCCACCCCATCATCAGGTGGGGCCGGGTCGGGTTCGGCCAGTCGACCTCGGCCACCCGCTGCTCCTCCTGGGGCGGCTCGACCGCGATCTCGACCGGCTTGTACCCCCTCTCCCAGCCGCCGTAGTACCGCTTCGCGAGCTCGAAGACCTGCTCCGGCTCGGCGTCGCCCACGACCAGCACGATCACGTTCTCCGGCCGGTAGAAGCGGTCGAAGAAGGAGAGACTGTAGTCGTAGTAGCCGGGCATCGCCTGGATGTCCTCGAGAAAGCCCATCGTGGTGTGCTCGTAGGTGTGCTCCTCGAAGGCCTCCTCGCGCAGTCGCTCGTGCAGGAAGAAGAACGGATTCGAGGCGTTCTTGTTGTACTCGCCGAGCACCGCCAGCGCTTCGGTCCGAAACTCGGGCTCGGTGTAGCGCAGGTTGATGAACCGGTCGCTCTCGAGCTCGATGATCCGCTCGAGCTCCGGGGCCGGGCCGACGATGTAGTAGTTGGTCCAGTCGTCGGTGGTGAAGGCGTTCGAATCGGCGCCCATCGCCTTCAGGGCGTCGTTGTAAGCCGCCTGCGGGAACTTCTCGGTGCCCCGGAACATCATGTGCTCGAAGAAGTGGGCGAAGCCGCTGTGGCCCGGCTCGACCTCCTGGCGCGAGCCGGTGCGCACCACCGTGTAGTAGGCGACGATGCCGGGGCTGTCGAAGGGCACGACCACGACTTTGAGGCCGTTGTCGAGGACGCTCTGGTGGACCGGGAACGGGAAGACGTCGCCGGCCCCGTCGTCCTGGGCCAGCCCGGCCGCCGCGGCCGTGAGACCGAGGCAGAGGAGGGCGAGGGCGGATCGCAAGCGCAAGGGAGAACCTCCTTTCGGGACTCGAGTGTGGGCCTCGGCCGGCGGCGGAGGGGGACGGAGCCGGGAGGCCACGACCGGTGCCGGCGCGGGCGCGACGCCGCCCCGGCGATTGCTGACGCATTCTACCCGGACTCGCCGCATCCGGCTCCGCAGGGGCCCCCTGGGCGTGAAGAGGCCCATCCGGACGGACCCTGGCTTGGTACACCAGGGAGTTTCGTAGGAGAGGACGACCCTGGGGGGGCGGGCTAATGATCAGTCGAGGTCAAAGGGGCGCACCGGCGGGGTGTCGTCGTCGTCCTCAGAGGCGCGGCGGAACGCCTCGTCGAACTTCTCCTCGAGCAGGCGGGAGCGGTCCTTGTGGGCCGCCTTCTCGCGCTCGAAGAGCTCCTCGGCACGGGACTTCTGGGAGTCCATCTCGGCGAACAGGGACTCGAAGTCCTTGCCGCCGGCCGGCGGGCCCTTGAGCTTCTTGTGGAACAGGACCTCGCCGGTGGCGACGTCCACCACCAGGTCCGAGCCGCAGTCGGGGCAGGTGAGGGAGACTTTCTTCTGGCCGCCCTTCGAGCTCACCCCTTGAGTCTACTACCGCATCTCGCGGTGAGCCCAGGGGCGGGGTCCGATCCGGTCGGCCCGGGAGGCCGGATCAGCCAGACGGCTCCGAGGGCGAGGCCGAGAGCGGCGGCGAAAGAGCCAGCGATGAACCCGGCCGGGCGGTAGAGGAGGTCGACGCGGCGGGTGCCCGGGGGGAGGTCGGCGGCGAGGAGCGGGGTGCCATCCGCGGGCCGCGCGAGGAGCGTGGTCCGGCCGTCCGCGAGCAGGCGCCAACCGGGGGCAGCGTAGACGCCGGTCTCGAGGCGTCCGCCCTGCGCGTCAGGGAGACGGGCGCTCCAGCGGTCGCCGCTGGGGTCGGCCGCCACTTCGAGCTCCGCCATCGGCTGGGCGGCCACGGCGCGGTCGTCGGGCGCCGCCAGCCGCAGGAGCGGCAGCGCCCCGAGGCGCCGGCACACACCGGCGTCGGCGCCGGCGTAGGCGGGCACGCTCCCCGCCGGGCAGGGGGCTCCCGGGGCGGTCAGCACCCAGGCGATCCCAAGCCGGTCGTGGACCCCGCGGTCGAGGTCGCCCGTCAGGAGCGGGATCTCGCCGATCCAGGCGACGCCGGGCCCGAGGGCCGCGACGTATGCCGCCGGGGCCATCGGGCTGAACACCCGCGCGTCCGAGAGGCCGTAGACCGCCGCCGCGTTGGGCAGCAGGACCCGCCCCACGGCCGTGATTCGGGGGGCGTCGGGTCCCTCCGCGAGAGCGCCGCCGAGGAAAGTCAGGGAGGGGGTCGCGGGGAAGTAGAGGGCCGCGGGCGCCGCCGGGTTGACCGGCCGGTGGGCGAGGAAGAGCTCCGCGCCGACGAGCAGGGCGATCGCTGGTGCGACCCAGGCCGGACGGACGAACGCGAGCAGCCTCCGCCTCCGGCCGAGGCTCACCGCGGCGGTACCGCCCAGAAACAGGAGCAGCCCCGCCCCGCCGAGGAATCGGAGGTGCCAGTGGACCCAGCCGCGCCGGAGGACGTCGAGCGCCGCCGGGTCCCCGGGGTGGACGAACGCCGGCACCACCCAAAGGTGGAGGAGAGCGAGCGCGAGGACCACCGAGGGCAGCGCGGCCCAGGGCAGCCAGGCCGGCAGGCCGGCCCGTCGGAAACGTTCCAGGGTGGCGGCGGCGAGGACCGCGAGCGCCAGGCCGAGGGGCAGGGCGAGGCGGCCCGAGAAAGCTTGCTCCGGGACCCAGCCGCCGAATCCCCCGGGCAGGGCGAGGAGCGTCAGGCAGGCGCCGGCGAGGGCTAGCGCCGCCCCCTCGTGGCGCAGGGGCCGCCGCCGCGAGAGCCATCCGGGCAACGCCAGGAGCGCCGCCAGCAAGGTCGCCGTACCGGCGAACCCGGCGGCGTCCTCGTTGCTGTTGCGCAGGCCCCAGTAGCGGGCGAAGCGGCTGTTGCCGAGGGCGTTCGGCGCCGAAGCCTGGACCAGCCGCGTCGCCGGCGGGACCTCTCCGGAGGCCTCGCTCCGGCCCGGTTCGGCCGCCTGGCCCGAGCTCTCCGCGCTCGCCGGGGCGGCCCGCGCGCGGCTCCAGCGCACCGTCTCGGGCAGGTACTCGGCAAACGGCAGGAGCGCCGGCGCCGTGAGGAGTAGGGCCAGGACCGCAGCCGCCGCTGCCGCAAGCGCCGGACTTCCCCCCTCACCCTCGGTCCCTCTCCCCCCGAAGCGGGGGGAGAGGGAAACCCCCGGCCGCCGTCCGCGCCCGCTGAGGAGAAGCCGTCGCCGCCACCGTTGGTGCCAGAGGACGAGGGCGAGGCCGGCGACCAGGGCGAGGGCGTAGGCGATCGTCTCCGGGTGGCCGGCCAGGAGGAGCGCGGCGAGGCATCCGGTGAGGAGCGCCCAGTCGCGGCGCTCGCCGCGGTCCGCGGCGAGGAGGAGGGCGTAGAGCGCCGCCGGCAGGAGCGCCGCCGTGTTCGCCAGCGGCCAGCCCAGCCAGAGCTGGAGGAAGCCGCCGAAGCCGAAGGCGAGGGCGGCCGCCAGGGCCGGCCCGACCCCGGCCCCCAAACGGCGCAGCAGCAGGTAGGAGAACGCCAGCGCCACCAACGTCCGGAGCGCCGCCACCGCTCCTGGCGCCGCCTCCGGAGGGAGCAGGAGCCCGGCCGCCGCCAGCGGCTGGAGCGCCTGGGCCTGGGGTTCGGCGAGCAGCGGCATCCCGGCGCCCAGCCGCGGGCTCCAGAGCGGCCACGCCCCGGCGACCACCGCCCGCCGCACCTCGAGCCCCAGCGGGTGGACCAGGTAGAGGAGGTCCCCCTGGATCTGGTTGCCGTGGGGCTCGGTCGCCGGCAGGGCCTCGAACGGCGGCTCGCCGCGGAGGCCGTCGAGGGGTAGCAGGAGCCGCCCGCCGAGGAGGGCCTCACCGAAGCACAGCACGAGCCCCAAGCCGAAGGCCGCCAGGACCCGCCGGGGGAGCGGGTCGTACCAGCGCCCCAGGGCCAGACGGATGAGGACCGCCGCCAGGGCCACCAGAGCGCCCGGCGCCAGGGCGGCCGCGAGCCACGCGGCGCTCGGGAGGGGCATCGGGAGGAAGTCTATCGGAGCGTTCTGCAAAGCACGCCGATTTGACGTCGCGGCGGAGGGTGGGTTAGAAAGCGAGCACTCCGGGACTCGGTCCATGCCGCGCACGCCACGCTCGCTGCTTTGCCTCCTGCTGCTCGTCGGTCTCGCCGGGTGCCGCGGGGACAGGCCCGTGCCGGTCGGAGTGGTCCTCCCGCTGTCGGGTGAGTTCGCGATCTACGGCGAGCCGATCCGTCGGGGAGTCGAGCTCGCCTTCGAGGAGCTCCAGAACCAGCCGGACTACCCCTATCGGCTCGATCTTCAGGTCGAGGACAGCCAGGGCGACGCGGCGCGCGCGGCCGAGCTCCTCGGTCGGCTCTACCACGCCGGCGCGCCCGCGGTCATCGGCGGCGTGACCACCGCCGAGGCGATGGCGATGGTCGAGGTGGCGGACCGGGCGGACCGGGTGCTGTTGTCGCCCTCGGCCTCGAGCCCTCGGCTGACCGGCATCTCCACCAACTTCTTCCGGGTCTTCCCCTCCGACTTCCTCGAGGGGACCAAAATGGCCCACTTCGCCACCCAGACCCTCAGCTTGCGCCGGCTGGCGATCGCGGCCGCCGAGTCCGAGTACGCCAAGGGGATCCAGCAGGTCTTCAAGCGAGAGGTGGAGCGCAACGGCGCCCAGATCCTGGAGGTGATCGAGTACCCGCGCAACACCGCCGACCTGGCCGGCGTGATCGAGCGCATCCTGACCCTCGGCCCCGACGGCGTCTATCTGGCGGACTACGCCGCCGGCCTGGTGACCCTGATCCAGGGGCTCGAGCAGCGGCGCTACCAGGGACGGGTCCTCACCACCTCCTCGATCGCCGCTCCCGAAGTCCTGGAGGGGGCGGGCGACGCGCTCGAGGGGGTGATGTTCACCCAGTCGAACTACGACGTCTCGAGCGAAGAGCCCCACATCCAGAAGTTCGTGCAGGCCTTCGAGGAGAGGTACGACAGGACCCCGGACCTCTACGCCGCCCACGGCTACGATGCCATGCGGGTCTACGCCCGCGCCCTCGCCGACGGCGGTGCCCCGCGGCCCGGCAACTTCTGGCAAGGGATGCGCGGCATCACCAGCTTCCCCGGCGTGACCGGGACGATCCAGTTCGACGAGCAGGGGGACGTCCAGAAGTTCCCGCGGGTCTACGTCATCAAAGACGGCGAGTTCGTCGATTACGACGGGGTCCTCGAGGAGCGGCGCCAAGGCCTGGAGCAACGCCGCCGGGATCTCGAGCGACGGATGCGCGAGCTCGAGCGCCAGCGCCGGGGCTTGCGGGAAGGCACGGGCGGCGGCTAGGCCTCCCGTGTCCATGCTCGAAACCGCCGGCCGGATCGCCCGGTTCCGCGGCCTGCTGGCCACCCTGACGGTCCGCGAGCTCCAGGCCCGCTACCGGGGGTCGCTGCTCGGCTACTTCTGGTCCTTGATCAACCCGCTCCTGCTCCTGGCGGTCTACTCCGCCGTCTTCGGCTGGATCCTGGTGCCGCGCCTGGGGCCGGGGGTCGAACCGTACGCCCTGTTCCTGGTCAGCGGCCTGTTTCCCTGGATCTGGTTCTCGAGCTCGCTGCTCGAGGGTTCGAACTCTCTCCTCGCCAACGCCGGCCTGATCCGCAAGGCGGTCTTCCCGGCCGAGCTCCTGCCGGTCGTCTCGGTCTCGGCGAACCTCGTCCACTTCCTCCTCGCCCTGCCGGTCGCCGGAGCGGCGCTCGTCGCCGGCCGCCTCCTCGGCTTCCCGGTCGGCGGCTGGGGCGCCGTCGCCCTGCCCGCGGTCGTCCTGGTCCAGCTCCCGCTGGTCGCCGGCCTCGCCCTGGGCCTCGCGGCGCTGACCGCCCACTTCAAGGACACACGGGACCTGTTGTCGAACCTGCTGACGTTGGCGTTCTTCGCCACCCCGATCATCTACCCGCTCGACGCCGTGCCGGTCGCCTGGATGCGCTCCTTGATCCGGGCGAACCCGCTCACGCCCTACACCCTGGCTTATCAGGAGGTGCTGTTCCGGGGGACGCTCCCGGAGGCGTCGCTCTGGCTCCAGATGGGCGCCGTCTCGCTGCTCGGCTGGGCGGCGGGCTCCTGGCTCTTCGGCCGGCTGCGGGAGACCGTGGTGGAGTCGGTGTGAGCGCAACCGGCGAGGCCACCCCGGCGCTCCTCGTCGAAGGGCTGAGCAAGCTCTACCGGCGCTTCTCGCCCGGCGACCAGCTCCGGACCCTCAAGAGCGCGCTCCTCGACGGCACCCTCACCCGGGGGCTCGCGCCGGGCGCGGCGACGACCGCCCTCGACGGCATCTCCTTCGCCGTGGCGGCGGGCGAGGCCTTCGGCGTCATCGGCGGCAACGGCTCGGGAAAGTCGACGCTACTCAAGGTGGTGGCCGGGATCCTCAAGCCTTCCGCCGGCCGGGTCGAGGTCCGGGGCCGCCTGGCGGCGCTGATCGAGCTCGGGGCGGGCTTCCACCCGGAGATCTCCGGCCGCGAGAACGTCTACATCAACGGCGCCGTCCTGGGGCTCGGCCGGCGCGAGATCGACCGCCGCTTCGACGACATCGTCGCCTTCTCCGGGATCGCCGAGTTCATCGACCAGCCGGTCAAGACGTACTCCTCGGGGATGTACGTCCGCCTGGGGTTCGCGGTCGCTGTCCACACCGACCCGGAGGTGCTGCTGGTCGACGAGGTGCTGGCGGTCGGCGACGAGGCCTTCGCCCACCGCTGCCTGCGGCGGATCGAGGAGCACCTGGCTGCGGGCGGGACCCTCCTCTTCGTGAGCCACGACCTCGCCCTGGTCGAGGATCTCTGCGACCGGGTGCTCTGGCTGGAGCGCGGCCGGCTTCGTCTGCTAGGCGAGCCCCGTCGCGTGGTCGACGCTTACCGCCAGGCGGTGGCCGAGGAGGAGGGCCGGGAGCACCGCGAGGCGAAGGCCCGGCGGGAGGGGAGAGCCCCGGAGGAGGTGGCACCCGGGTCGCCCGCTGCCGACGAGGTCGACGATCGCGGCGAGCCCCTCCGCTGGGGCTCTCGGCGGGCCGAGATCGAGCGGGCGCGGCTGGTGGCCGGGGCGCCGGGAGCCGGCGCCGAGCGCTACCACGTCGAGAGCGGCGAGCCGGTCACTTTCGAGATCGAGGCGCGGGCGCCGGAGCCGCTCACCGACTTCGTCTTCGGCGTCGCGGTCGCGACCCCGCGCGGTGTCGAGTGCTGGGGCACGAACACCGAGCTCGCCGGGCTCGAGGCCGGGCGCTTCTCCGGCCGCGCCCGGATCCGGCTGGTCTGCCCGTCGCTCCGCCTGGGGCCCGGCGAGTACCTGGTCGACGTCGCGGTCCACGCTCGCGACGGCACCCCCTACGATTACCGAAGGAAGCTCTTCGCCTTCACCGTCACGGCCCGCGACCGCGGGGTCGGCGTCTACTTCCCTGAGCACCGGTGGGAAGCCGAGGGCGGCGTCGAGTGGGTGTAGGATCGTCTCCATGGCACACGACGAACCCGGCACCCAGACGGCTCAGCCGCAGGAGCTCAACGTCAAGATCACCGACGAGGAGCTCCGGGGCCGCTACTCGAACCTGCTGCGGGTGACCCACACCCGGGACGAGTTCATCCTGGACTTCATCAACCTCGTGCCGCCCCAAGGGATCGTCTCGGCGCGGATCGTCACCAGCCCGGGCCACCTGAAGCGAATCATCCGCGCCCTCTCGAACAACCTCGCGCACTACGAGCAGACCCACGGGGTCGTCGACGAAGCGCCCGAGCCCGCCCCGGGCGCGCCCGTGCATTGACAGAGCTCACGCCCTCACGCTCGATCCCTCTCCACCCCTCGAGGGGGGAGAGAGACGCCAACACCCGGCTCCTGCTGACGGCTTTCGAGATGCGCCACCAGTACCTGCACCCGTGACCCGCCCGCTGCGCGCCGCGATCCTCGTCATCGCCCTCGGCGCCGGGGGCCTGGGCGTCTCCGGCTGCACCACGGCCTCCGACCTGCCGGGGAGCGCCCGGGCGTGGATCGAGGGGCCGGTCCGGTGGCTCGTCCTCCCCGAGGAAGCGCGGCGGTTTCGCCGGCTGTCGTCGCACGCCGAGGTCCTGCGGTTCATCGAGGAGTTCTGGCAGCGCCGGGACCCGGACCCCGAGACCCCGGGCAACCCCCTGGCTCAGCTCTTCTTCGAGCGGGTCCAGGCGGCCGACCTCCTGTACTCCGGCGAGGGCGTGCGCGGCAGCCTCACCGACCGGGGGCGAACGCTGGTCCTGCTCGGCTCGCCGAGCCTCCTGCGCTACACCCAGCGCTCCGCCCCCACCTGGCAGCCGGGCGGCGTCCGGGGTGGCCGCCCTCGGGCTACCGAGCGGGTCCGGATCGAGGTCTGGGGCTACGAGGCGGCGGACCTCCCGGAACCGCTCGTCGCCCGTCTGGAGGAGCGGGGCGTACAGTTCCCGTTCGAGGTACTGTTCGTCGAGGAGGGCCGGGCCACTATCCTGGTGTCGGGCGAGGAGCTACTGGAGGAGATCGCACGGGCGGTGGTGCGGGAGGCGGAGTAAGCCGCTTGGCCGGCCGAGGAGCGAGGTGGTGGACCGTGGTTGATCGTGGTAGACAAACGCGCGAGGAGATACCGATGCTTCCGCCTTCGCCGACGAGACTCGAGACCTCCGCAGGGACCCTCCGAACCGGCCGCGCGGCCGCGGTCATCGCGGCCGCCTGCCTCGCCGGTCTCAGCTGCACGCCGGCCGAGGAGCCCGGCTCCCCGGCGACCCCGCCGCCCGGAGCCGCTGCCGGTATGGAGATCGTCCCGGATATCGAGTCGCGACTCGCCCAGTTCGCTCCCACGCGCCTCGAGGCGGACCTCTCCGCGCTCTCGAGGGAGGACCGCGCAGTCCTGGATCTCCTGATCCAGGCGGCGCAGCTCCTGGACGAGGTCTTCCTGCGCCAGGTCTGGGTAGGCAACCCCGCCTTCCGCGACCAGCTCCAGGGGCTCGAAGGCGAGGGTGTCGAGGCGGCCTGGGAGTACTACCAAATCCACTTCGGCCCCTGGGACCGGCTGGCCGCGTCCGAGCCGTTCATCGGCAACCGGCCCCACCCGCCAGGGGCCGGCTACTACCCGGTCGACCTGAGCCCCGCCGAGCTCGAGGCCTGGCTCGAGGCGCACCCCGAGGACCGGGAGGCCTTCACCGGGCTCCATACGGTCATCCGCCGCCGGGAGGGAGGCCTGGTCGTGGTGCCTTACTCCGAGGAGTACCGTGAGTGGCTCGAGCCCGCGGCCGAGCTCCTTCGCCGCGCCGCCGACGCGACCTCGAACGAGTCGCTGGCGCGCTTCCTGCGCCTTAGGGCCGACGCCTTTGGCACCGACGACTATTTCGAGAGCGACGTGGCCTGGATGGATCTCGACGCCCCGGTCGAGGTGACGATCGGCCCGTACGAGGTCTACGAGGACCAGCTCTTCGGTTACAAGGCCGCCTTCGAGGCCTTCGTCACCGTCGCCCTGCCCGAGGAGTCGGCCGCGCTCGCCCGCTACAAGGAGCGGCTCCCCTGGCTCGAGCGGAACCTCCCGATCCCCGAGGGGCACAAGAACCTCGCCCGCGGCACCGAGAGCCCGATCCGGGTGGTCGACGCGGTGTTCACCGGCGGTGACGCCAAGGCCGGGGTCCAGACGATCGCCTTCAACCTGCCGAACGACGAGCGGGTGCGCGAGCAGAAGGGGTCGAAGAAAGTGCTGCTGCGCAACGTCATGCGCGCCAAGTACGAGCAGATCCTGGTACCGATCGCCGAACGGGTGCTCGCCCCCGAGGACCGGGAGCGGGTGTCGTTCGAGGCCTACTTCGACGAGGTCCTACACCACGAGCTCGCCCACGGCCTGGGGCCCGGCAAGATCACCGTCGGCGGCCGGGAAACCGAGGTGCGCCTGGAGCTCAAGGACCTCTACTCGACGCTCGAGGAGGCCAAGGCCGACGTGATGGGGATCTACGACATCCTGGCGCTGATCGAGGAGGGGGAGATGCCGGCGGCGCTCCGCGCGACGCTTGAGCCCACGTACGTCGCCGGCCTCTTCCGCTCGGCCCGCTTCGGCGTTCACGAGGCCCACGGCCAGGGGGTGGTGGCGCA
>DATKCC010000123.1:0-2736 GCA_035513375.1 Thermoanaerobaculia bacterium
TGTCGCCCGAGGAGAAGGCGCGCTCGGACGCCTACTTCGAGGGCGGCTACTGGCTGCTGGTCTGGGGCCTCCTCTACGGGCTGGGGGTCGCCTGGCTGTTCCTCGGCACCGGGCTCTCGGCGCGCATGCGCGACCTCGCCGAGCGGATCACCCGGCGCGGCCCGCTCCGGACCGCCCTCTACACGGTCCAGTACTTTGCGGTGGCCGCGATCCTCGGCTTCCCGTTCACCGTCTACACCGGCTTCATCCGGGAGCACCAGTACGATCTCGCCACCCAGGGCTTCGGCGGCTGGTTCCGGGACTGGGGAGTGGAGATCCTGGTGAGCCTGGCGCTCATGAGCCTGGTCCTGCCGCTCTTCTACGGAGTGATCCGCAAGGCGCCGAGGACCTGGTGGCTCTGGGGCACCGGGGTGGCGGTCGTCTTCCTGTGCTTCGTCGTCCTGATCGGCCCGGTCTACATCGACCCGCTGTTCAATCAGTACGAGCCCCTCTCCGATCCCGCGGTGCGCGAGCCGATCCTGTCGCTCGCTCGGGCCAACGGGGTGCCGGCCGAGGAGGTGTGGGAGTTCGACGCCTCGCGCCAGACCACCCGGATCAGCGCCAACGTGAGCGGCTTCGCCGGCACCATGCGGGTGCGGCTCAACGACAATCTGCTCGAGCGCTGTACCCTGCCGGAGATCCTGGCGGTCATGGGCCACGAGCTCGGCCACTACGCCCTGAACCACATCTACGAGCTCATCGTCTACTTCGGGCTGGTGCTCGCCGGCGGTTTCGCCTTCGTCCATTGGGGCTTCGCCCGGGCCCTCGCCCGCTGGGGCGAGCGCTGGCGGGTGCGCGGGGTCGGCGACGTCGCGGGCCTGCCGCTGCTCGGGGCGCTGCTCTCGATCTACATGTTCGTGATGACCCCGGTGCTCAACTCGATCATCCGGGTCAACGAGGCCGAGGCCGACCTGTTCGGCTTGAACGCCGCTCGCGAGCCCGAGGGCTTCGCCGAGGTCGCGCTCAAGCTCGGCGAGTACCGCAAGCTCGAGCCCGGCCCGATCGAGGAGTGGACCTTCTTCGACCACCCGAGCGGCCGCTCGCGTATCCGGATGGCGATGCGCTGGAAGGCCGAGCACCTGGAGGAAGAGCTCGATCGGACCGGGGGTCTCTGAGCTCACCCGAGGCGGGCGCACCCCGGCGCCCGCCCTACCCCACCACTCGCAGCTTGGCCCGCCGGTTGACCTCCTCGTCGGCGGCCGAGAGCGCCAGGCTCGCTGGCAGCGGTGCGAGATCGAAGCCCCACAGCCGCCGCCGGAGCAGGGCGTAGTCGGCGGCGCGGTCGCGCCGCACCCGGCCGATCCCCCCGGCCATGGGATGGGAGCGGGTCCTGACCGCCAGGCGGGACTGGGCGGCGTAGCCGGCGATCGACGAGAGCTTGCCCGGGGTCCGGAAGTCCCAGCGGGAGCGGGCGGCCCGAAAGAGCCTCGCCGCCACCCGACCCGCCCGGTTGTACTCCCGGTAGCAGTGGAACAGGAGCTCCGACAAGCGCTCCGGCGAGAGGTTCGGGTGGCGCCAGGTGACCGAGGTGCCGTCGAAGCGGTCGAGGTTGCGCTCGGTGATCCAGCCGCTCTCCCGGAAGTCTGCGTACTGGTCGGTTCCCGGGATCGGGGTCAGAACGTAGAACGACGCGAGGTCGGGTGAGAGCTCCCGGAGCTTCGCCAGGTGGTCGAGAACCGTCTCCTCGGTGTCGCTCGGGAAGCCGAGGATGTTCGAGAAGTGGGTGGTCATGCCGTGGGCGCGGCAGAGCTCGACGATCCGGGCGTAGCGCTCGGGGTGGTTCTGGAGCTTGTGGGCGCCGCGGAGGGCCTCCCGGCTGAACGACTCGGCGCCGACGAAGACCTGGAAGCAGCCGGCCCGGGCGAGGAGCGCGAGGAAGCCCTCCTGGCGCTCCACCTGGACGTCGCACTGGACGAAGAACGGCAACCGCAGGCGCTCGGCCGCCATCGCCTCGAGCAGGTCCGCCGCTTCCGGGTATTTGTTGAAGTTGTCCGAGGTGAACATCACGTAACGGACGCCCGCCGCGCGCGCCGCTCGGAGGCTCGCGATCGTGGTCGCGACCGGCTGGCTCCGCACCTGGCGGCCGGCGATCTTGATCACCGAGCAGAAGTTGCAGACGTACGGGCAGCCGCGGGCCGGGTAGACGCCGAGGAGCGGCACCGCGTAGCGGCCCAGATCGCGCCGTCCGGGGGGCACCAGGACCGGCGGGTCGAGCCGCTCCTGCCAGCGGCGGTCGCCCCCGTAGACCGGCGCGAGCTCGCCGGAGGCGGCGTCCTCGAGGATCGCCGGCCAGACCAGCTCGGACTCGGCGAGAGCGAAGGCGACGCCCCGGCCGTGGAGCTCCGAGGTGTCGCAGGTCATCGGGTGGGGGCCGCCCACGACGCAGTGGTCGACCCCCCGGGCGCGGGCGAGCGCCGCGAGGTCGAGCGCGCGGTGGAGCTGGTGGCTCTGGACCCCGACCAGGGCGAGGAGGGTCGTCCGCGAGGGATCGCCGCGCAGGAGGTCGAGGTAGGCGAGGTCGCCGTGGACGTACTCGTCGACGGTCGCGACCTCGCACCGGGCGCCCGCCACCTCGGGCGGCGTCAGGCTCGCCAGGTGGACGACCGTGCTGTTGGGCATGAAGCCGCGCCGGAAGCGCTCGACGAAACCGTCCTCCGCATACTTCGAGGGCTTCAGGATGACGACGCGGAGGGGTTG
>DATKCC010000124.1:0-3714 GCA_035513375.1 Thermoanaerobaculia bacterium
CGCCAGGTGGACGCGCAGGAACCCCTCCTCCTCGCCGTCGAGGCGCGCCCGGTCGACCTCCGCGAGCGGCACCGTCAAGGTGTCGACCGCCCGCCCTTCCGCTTCCGCGTCGCGGGCGTAGAGCCCCACGTGGGCGACCTCCGGGCTGGTGTAGGTGCACCACGGAATCACCAGCTCGCTCGCCTTGGCGCGGCCGTGGAAGAGCGCGTTCTGGATCGCGATCCGGGCGAGGGCGTCGGCGACGTGGGTGAACTGGAGCTCGGAGGCCACGTCTCCGGCCGCGAAGACGCGCGGGTTCGAGGTCCGGAGCCGCTCGTCGACCCGGACGCCCTTCTTCGAGTACTCGATCCCCGCGGCCTCGAGCCCCAGGCCCTCGACGTTGGGCGAGCGGCCGACCGCGAGGAGGACGCGATCGCAGGCTACCTCGCCCGCCTCCTCCGCCTGGTCCCCGCGCTCGAACCGGACCACGGCCGCGCCATCGCGCCGCTCGACTGCCCGGACGCTCACCCCCAGCTCGAACCGGACGCCGTCCCGGCCCATCCTCCGCTGGACGACCTCGGCGGCGTCGCCATCCTCCCGCGGCAGGATGCGGGGCATCTGGTCGAGCACCGTTACCTCGGCGCCGAAGCGGGCGAAAGTCTGGGCGAGCTCGCAGCCGATCGGCCCGGCGCCGACGACCGCCAGGCGGCGCGGCAGCTCGGTCAGCTCGAAGATCGTCTCGTTGGTCAAGTAGCCGGCCTCCTCCAGGCCCTCGATCGGAGGCACGGCCGGCCGGCCGCCGGTGGCGACGACCGCCTTCTGGAAGCGCAGGACCGCGCCGCCGACCTCGAGGGCGTCGGAGGCCACGAACCGCCCCTCGCCCAGGAACAGGTCGATCCCGAGGCCGGCGAATCGTGCGGCGCTGTCGTGCTGGGAGATCGCGGCCCGGATCCTCCGCATGCGCGCCATGGCGGCCGCGAAGTCGCCGTCGCCCACAGCATAAGGGCCGCCGAAGCGGCGGGCGGCCGAGCGCGCCTCGTGCCAGGCGCGGGCCGCCCGGATGACCGCCTTCGAGGGCACGCACCCCACGTTCAGGCAGTCGCCCCCCATCAGGTGGCGCTCGACCAGAGCCACCCGGGCACCCAGGCCGGCGGCGCCGGCGGCGGTCACCAGACCCGCCGTCCCGGCGCCCACGACCACCAGGTGGTAGCGGTCGGCGGGCTCGGGGTTCGGCCAGTCCGGCGGATGGACGTTCGCCACCAGCTCGCGGTTGGCCTCGTCCCAGGGCCGGATCGGGAGCGCGCCGCGCGCGGCCTCAGCCATCGGGCGCCTCCGGCGCCGGCGCCGGTCCGTCGATCCCGGTCTCGACGGCGAGGGCCAGCTTCGCCTTCCGGGTGATGATCACGGTGACCGCGAGGACGGCGGCGAGCCCGATCCCGAGGACCACCCAGTCCCAGACCGACTTGCCCGCCCCGCCGCCGGTCAGCGCCTGCCGGCCGACGTAGCCGTAATAGACGTAGAGCAGGGTTCCGGGGAGCATGGCCAGGCACGCCAGCAGGTAGTGGAAGAACCGGACCCGGGTGAGCCCCAGAGCGTAGTTCAAGAGCACGAACGGGAAGATCGGCGCCAGCCGCAGCAGGGCCACGATCTTGCCGCCGTCGCGGCCGATCGAGCGGTCGAGCTCCTGAAACCTGGGCCTGGCCTCGAGCTTCTTCTCCACCCAGCCGCGCGCGCCGTAGCGCGCGACGAGGAACGCGGCCGAGGCGCCCAGGGTGGCGCCGGTCCAAGCGAAGAGGGTGCCGCGGACGAGGCCGAACAGGGCTCCGGCCGCGAGCGTCAACGCCGAGCCGGGCACGAAGGCGACGGTGGCGACCGCATACCCGAGGATGAACACGAGCGGTGCCCAGACTCCGAAGCCCTCGATCCAGGCCTCGAAAGCCTCCGCGTAGCCGCCGAGCTCGCGGCCGGCGAGGACCAGCGCCGCGAGCAGCGCCAGGGCGCCCGCCACCACGGCGGGCGTCTTCCAGCGCGGGACGCTGCGGCCGGGGACGGCCGGTTGGGCATCGCTCATGTCGGAAGGGCTCGAGGGGGATCGTAGCACGCGCGGAGGCCCGAAACCGGAAACCTAAGTGTCATAGCGACTTGGCCGATTCCGCCCAACTCTTGAGCACACTTCGCCAAAAATTGCCTTGATTTTTGCGAAGTGCCCTCCTAGAGTCCGCCAAACGACACGGAACGGAGATCACAATGGATGCCAAAGAAATCTTGAAGGTCGCCGATGAAGAGGACGTCCACTTCATGCGGCTGGAGTTCACCGACATCATGGGCGTGCTCAAGAACGTCGAGATCCCGCGGAGCCAGTTCGACAAGGCCCTCGACGGCCAGATCATGTTCGACGGCTCCTCGATCGAGGGCTTCACCCGGATCGAAGAGTCCGACATGCTGCTCCACCCGGACCTCGACAGCTTCCGGCTCAACCCCTGGAAGAACCCGGACGGCAGCCGGGTGGCGCGCCTGATCTGCGATGTCAAGCTCCCGGACGAGTCCGACTTTCCGGGCTGCCCGCGGACGACGCTCCGACGGCAGGTGGAGCGCGCCGCGAAGAAGGGCTTCAAGATGGTCGCAGGGCCGGAGGCCGAGTTCTTCCTCTTCCACAAGGACGACGACGGCCGCGTGCTGACCGAGACCCACGACGTCGGCGGCTACTTCGACCTGACCCCGGTCGACAAGGGCGAGGAGGCGCGGCGCGACATCGTCATCATGCTCGAGCAGATGGGGTTCGAGGTCGAGGCGGCCCACCACGAGGTGGCGCCGGGCCAACACGAGATCGACTTCCGCTACGCCGGTGCGATCGAGTGCGCCGACAACGTCTCGACCTTCCGGTTCGTGGTCAAGAAGGTGGCCCAGGACCGCGGCCTCCACGCGACCTTCATGCCGAAGCCGATCTTCGGCGTCAACGGCTCCGGGATGCACACCCACCAGAGCCTGCTCACCAAGGACGGCAAGAACGCCTTCTTCGACCCGAACGCGCCGCTCCAGCTCTCGAAGACCGCCATGAACTACATCGGCGGCATCCTCGACCACGCGCGCTCGTTCGTGGCCATCACCAACCCGCTGGTCAACTCCTACAAGCGCCTGGTGCCGGGCTACGAGGCGCCGATCAATATCGCCTGGTCGGAGAAGAACCGCTCGCCGCTGGTGCGGGTACCGGCCAAACGCGGCATGTCCACCCGCTGCGAGGTCCGGGTCCCCGACCCGGCGTGCAACCCCTACCTGGCGCTCGCCGTGATGCTCGCCTCCGGCCTCGACGGCATCGAGCGCAAGCTCGACGCCGGCGAGCCGGTCAACCAGAACATCTTCACCATGAGCGAGCGCCAGAAGCGGCGGCTCAAGATCCGCCAGCTCCCGGCCAACCTCTCCGAGGCCCTCGACAACCTCGAGCGCGATCCGGTGGTCAAGGGCGCCCTGGGCGAGCACATCCTCGACAACTACCTGCGCGCCAAGCGCCAGGAGTGGGCCGAGTACATCTCGCACGTCCACCCCTGGGAGCAGGACCGGTACCTGGAGACGTACTGAAGAAGAGCCCGCCGCCTCCGAAACTCGGCCGGTAAGGCCGAAGCGGGCGTAGGCGCGCTAGATGCGGCGTTTCCCGAAACTCTTGTCTTGCGGCGCTTTTTTGGATACCCTGAACCAGGGTTTTGGCAGGCAAAATACCGGTCGAGCCCTGGGAGCCCG
>DATKCC010000125.1:0-2343 GCA_035513375.1 Thermoanaerobaculia bacterium
GCGGCCAGCTCCTGGCGGCTGCGGCTGAAGAGGTGGACCATCTCGACCTCGCCCGCCAGCTCCTCGCCGAGGGTGACGCCCTCCGGGAGCCCCTGGAGCAGCGCGCGGTAACCGTCGGGTGGGCTGCGGACGAGGACCCGCCAGCCCGGCTTGACGCCGAGCTTCGCTGCCAGCGGCTTGCCCGAGTACCCTGCCATTGCGCCTCCTCTCGTGGAGCCGGAGTCTATCGGCGCCGGCTCGCCGCGGCCCCTTCCCGGTGGGCCGAGACCTCCTCCGGTGGGCCAAGGCCCACCCTACTTCTCGAGCGGGGCGGCCTCTTCGAGCGCGCGCCGTACCGAGCCGGCCGCGGCTGCCAGCCGGCTGCGGGCGTCGCCTGCTCCGATGCCCCGGCGGGCCATGAGCAGGGCGGTCTTGACCTCGCCTTCGGCTTCGGCGAGAAGCTCCTCGGCCCGCCGCCCCGGCACCCCCCCCGCCTCGGCGACGATCCGCACGCTCCGGTCGCGCAGCTTGGCCGAGCCGGGCCGGAGATCGACCATCCAGTTCTCGAACACCTTGCCGAGGCGGACCATGGCCGCGGTGGTGATCGCGTTGAGCACCGCCTTGGTCGCCGAGCCGGCCTTGAGCCGGGTCGAGCCGGTCAGCACCTCGGCGCCGGTGTCGAGGGCGATGACCAGGCCGGCGAGGCCCGAAAGGCCCGCGGGACCGGCGCAGGTGAGGAGGATGGTGCGGGCTCCGCGGCCGCGTGCCGCGAGCAGGGCGCCCCGGGTGTAGGGGGTGACGGAGCTCGCCGAGAGGCCGATCAGGAGGTCCTCCGGGCCGAGCCCGGAGGCGGCGCGGCGGCCCTCGTCCTCTCGGTCTTCGGCGCCCTCCAGGGCGACGAAGACGGCCTCGCGGCCGCCGGCGATCACGGCCCGGATCCGCGCCGGGTCGGAGCCGAAGGTCGGCGGGCACTCGGCCGCCTCGATCACTCCGAGCCGGCCGCTGGTCCCGGCGCCGGCGAGCAGGATCGAGCCGCCGTCGGTGAGAGTCTCCGCGAGCCGATTCGCCGCCTGGGCGATCGCCTTCCGGTGCCGGAGGGCGGCGTCCAGGCCCCGTCGGTCCTCCTCCAGGATGAGCGCGACCACCTCCTCGATCGGAAGGCGGTCGAGGTCGAAGCTCCCCGGGTGGCGGGCCTCGGTGGGCAGGCTCTCCCAGTCCGGTGACGCGTCCCTCTCGTCCCTGTCCTTGCTCATTTCCTTGTCCATGCCCCCCTCTCGTCCCTCCGACCCGGCGCGGGTCTTGCGTTCATCCTCTCCCTGAGGGGAGGCACGCAAGGGATGCGCCACGTCATCGGCTTCGACGCCGGAGGGACCAAGACGGTCGGGCTGCTCGCCGACGAGCACGGCACGGTCCTGCGCGACGCCCGCGCCGGCGGCGGCAACCTGACGACCGAGGGCGAGCTGGGAGTCGAGAAGGTGCTCTACCAGGTGATCGACGCCCTCGATCCGCCGGTCCCGGTCGATGCCGTCTGCCTGGGCATCGCCGGCGCCGACCGGCCGGCCCACCGGGAGCTGGTGCGGGAGATGCTGGCACGGCTCGGCTTCCGCCGGCGGGTCCGCGTGGTGCACGACGCCGTCGTAGCGCTGGCGGCGGGCGCCCCCGACGGGGTCGGCATGGTGATCGTCGCCGGTACCGGCTCGGTCGCCTACGGTAGCGATCCTCTGGGGACGACGGCACGCTCCGGCGGGTGGGGGTGGCTGCTGGGGGACGAGGCTTCGGCCTTCTGGCTCGGGCACGCGGCGGTCCGTCAGGGAATCCGCGGCGCCGACGGCCGCGGCCCGGCGACGACGCTCTTCAACCGCATCTGCAGCCAGGTCGGCGCCCGGACGCCGCGGGACCTCGCCGACTGGTTCTACGCCCAGGACCGCCCGCGCGCCGGGGTCGCCGAGCTGGCCGGCCTGGTCGAGGAGGCCGCGAGCGCCGGCGACGAGGCCGCAGTCCTGCTGCTCGACCAGGCGGCCGACCACCTGGCGCGGGCCGCCCGCGCGGTGGCCCGGCAGCTCACCTTCGCCAAGCCCCATCCGTTGATCCTCGCCGGCGGGACCTTCCGCGCCTGCCCGAGCCTGGAGCCGCGGCTGGCGGCCCGCCTCGGGTTGCCCGGAGCGCGGATCGAGCGGCTCGCCGTGGAGCCGGCTCGGGGCGCCGTCGCGCTCGCCATCCAGGAGCTCGCCCGATGACTGCGTCGCGCCAGCGCTCGCGGCTGTTGATCGTCAACGCCGACGACCTGGGACGCACTGCCGGGATCAACGCCGGCATCTTCGAGTCCCACCGGGAGGGGATCGTGTCGAGCGCCACCCTGATGGT
>DATKCC010000126.1:0-5173 GCA_035513375.1 Thermoanaerobaculia bacterium
ACCTCGTGCGCGACGTAGTCGGAGCGCTCGGCCGCCCAGGCGATCTCCTTGACGTTGAGCTCGTCCTGGACGAGCTCGGCGTAGGGCTCGAGGAGCGCCGGGAGCTCCGGGTCCGCGGCCACCAGGGTGACCGCGGCCACCGGCTGGCGGGTCTTGAGGCCATGGGCGTTCCGCGCCGCGTGGCCCAGGCGTACGATCCGTTGGACCGCAGCCATGGCGCGCTCGAGCGCGGGCTCGGAGCGCCGCACCGTTCCGGTCGGGGACTCCGGCCAGTCTTCGAGGTGGACGCTCTCGGGCGCGCTCCCCCGCTGGCTCCGGACGAGCCGGCGGTGGAGCTCGTCGGCCACGAAGGGGGTGAAGGGGGCGGTGAGGCGAGCGACGGTGGTGAGCACCTCGTAGAGGGCCTGGTAGGCGCTCTCCTTGTCGGCGCCAGCGCCGCCGCCGCCCCCGGCGGCGGCTTGATCCGAATGGCCGCCGTCGCCGGCGGCTGGGGCGGCCCAGAACCGGTTCCGGCTCCGCCGGACGTACCAGTTGGTCAGATCGTCGACGAACCCCTCGAGCGCGCGCGCCGCTTCGGCCACGCGGTAGCCGTCGAGAGACTCGGTCACCGCCTCGGCCACGCGGTCGAGGCGGAGCAGCACCCAACGGTCGAGGGCCGGCCGCTCGGCGAACCGCAGGCCCGGAGAGCCGTCGCCGGGAGCGGGGGGCCGCCAGCCGTCGAGGTTGGCGTAGATGGTGAAAAAGGAGAGGGCGTTCCACAGCGGCAGCAGGTAGCTCTGGGCGGACTCCCGGACCAGCCGCGCCGAGAAGCGCGAGGTGAGCTCCGGGTTCGAGGCGCAGAAGTACCAGCGCAGGGCGTCGGCCCCGGTCTCTTCCATCACCGCCATCGGCTCGACCACGTTGCCGAGGCGCTTCGACATCTTCCGCCCCTGCTCGTCGTTGATGTGGCCGTTGACCACGCAGGTGCGGTAGGCGACCGAATCGAAGAGCAGGCCGGCCAGGGCGTGGAGGGTGTAGAACCAGCCCCGGGTCTGGTCGATCCCCTCGGCGATCAGGTCGGCCGGGAACTGGCGCGCGAAGAGCTCCTGGTTCTCGAACGGGTAGTGGTGTTGGGCGTAGGGCATCGAGCCCGAGTCGAACCAGGCGTCGATCACCTCCTCGACCCGGCGCATCGTGCCGGTGCCCCCCTCGCCCTCCCCCCCGCATGCCGGGCAGTTCCAGGTGATCCGGTCGACGTCGGGGCGATGGGGGTTGAACCGGTCCGGGTCGTAGGGGTCCGCCGGGAGCTCGCGGCCGGCCAGCCGGAAGAGCTCTTCGTAGGAGCCCGGCACCTCGGTGTGGTCGCAGGCGTCGCACTCCCAGACCGGTAGCGGCGTGCCCCAGTACCGGCGCCGGGAGAGCGCCCAGTCGACCATGTTCTCGAGCCAGTTGCCGAAGCGTCCCTCGCCGACGTGCGCCGGGTGCCAGTCGATCGCCCTGTTGAGCTCGATCAGGCGCTCCTTCCTCGCCGTCGTCGCGACGAACCAACTCTCGGTCGCGTAGTAAAGGAGCGGCCGGTCGCAGCGCCAGCAGAAGGGGTAGTTGTGGCGGTAGCGCTCGGCGTGGAGGAGGAGCCCGCGGCCTCTCAGGTCCCGCAGGATCTCGGGATCGGCGGCCTTGAAGTCGAGCCCCGCGAAGCGCTCGATCCCGGGGAGCGGCGCCACCTTGCCCTCGCTGTCGATCGTCTTCAGCATCGGCAGGCCGTGCTCGAGGCCGGTCCGGTAGTCGTCCTCACCGAAGCGCGGGGAGGTGTGGACCAGCCCGGTGCCCTCCGCCGCCGTCGCATAGTCGCCGGTCACCACCCGGAAGCCGGTCACGTCGGTCGGACCGTCGTAGGAGCGGCCGCGCGCCGCGCACTCCCGGTCCCAGTCGTCGAGCGCGACCCGGAAGGGCCGGTCGTAGGCCAGGCCTTGGAGATCACGCCCGTGGAAACGGGCGACGGGCGGCTGGTCCCGGAGGTCGAGCCGCCGGCGCTCACCCGCCGCTTCGATCTCGAGCGCTACCGGCTGCTCGAGCTGGTCGCCGAAGAGCAGGGTCCGCTCCGGGTCACGCGGATCGGCGACCACCCGGTAGACCAGATCCGGGTGGACAACCAGCGCGACGTGCGAGAGGAGGGTCCAGGGGGTGGTCGTCCAGGCGACGAGCGAGAGACCGTCCGGAGTCGTCCAGGCGCCGCCGTCGGCGGTCCGGAGCGCCTGCCCCGGGCGCGCCGGAAAGAGAGCCCAGACCGAGGGGTCCTCGGTCTCGCGGTAGTTCTGGGCCACCTCGTGGCTCGAGAGCGTCGTGCCGCAGCGGGCGCAGTAGGGCTGGATCTTGTAGCCTTTGGTGAGCAGGCCCCGCCGCCAGAGCTCCGAGAGCGCCCACCAGACCGACTCGATGTACTCGTTCGAGAAGGTGTAGTAGGGATGAGCGAGGTCGGTCCAGTACCCCATCCGCTCGGTCATCGCCCGCCATTCGCGCTCGTAGGTGCGGACGCTCTCGAGGCAGGCGCGGTTGAACTCGGCGATGCCGTACTCTTCGATCTCGCGCTTGCCGGAGAAGCCGAGGCGCTTCTCGACCTCGATCTCGACCGGTAGACCGTGGGTGTCCCAACCGGCCTTGCGCGCCACGTGGTAACCGCGCATCGTGCGGTAGCGGGGGAAGAGGTCCTTGAGCACCCGCGAGACGACGTGGCCCACGTGGGGTACGTTGTTGGCCGTCGGCGGGCCCTCGTAGAACACGAATTCCCCCCGCGGCGCGGGCTTCGCGAGGGACTTCTCGAAGATGCCCTCCGCTTTCCAGCGCTCGAGGGTCTCGAGCTCCAGCCCGGGGAAGGGGTAGCCAGCGGGGACCTCTGGGAATCGGGCGGCGGTCATGGGGTGCCGGGACGGTTTCGGCCCCTTCGGGGAGCGCGAGCCGCCGGGGCGGCGTATTGTACCCGCCATGGCTCGCGAGCTCATCGTCGCCTGGGCCGGGCGCCGGCGCCGGGACGCCTGGGACCGGCTCTGCGCCGGCTACCGGGAGCGGATCGGGCGCTGGGTGCCGATCCGCGAGCTGGTGGTCAAGGCCAAGGCAGCCGGCGAGGGCCGGGAGCGGCGGGCCGCCGAGGGCCAGGCCCTGCTCGCCGCCCTGCCGAGCCCCTGCTGGCTCGTCGCGCTCGACCGCCGGGGCAGGACGTACTCCACCGAGGAGCTCGCCCGCCGTCTCGGCGAGGTTCGGACCGACTGGCCGCACCCGGTCGCCTTCGCCATCGGCTCCGACCTCGGCCTCGACCCGGCGGTGCTCGATGCGGCGCGCCTGCGGCTCTCGCTCTCGGCCCTGACCTTCCCCCACGAGCTCGCGCGCCTGCTCCTCTACGAGCAGCTCTACCGGGTACTTTCCCTGGACGCCGGAATCAAGTACCATCGCGGGCCACTTTGAGCCCGGCGAGGTTTGCACGGGGCCTTGAGGAATCGACAAGGAGACCACGGCGTGGGAAGCAACGGAAACGGACGAACCACCGAGGACATCCTCGATCCCGAGCAGATCGAGGTCCTCCGCAAGCGCCTCCTGGAAGAGAAGCAGCGCATCCTCGACCTCTACGAGCAGGACCTGAAGGCCGGGCAGGAGACGGGCGACTTCGGAACCGAAGACCTGGTCGATCAGGCCAATGCAGCCTGGAACCGCGAGCTCAACTTCGCGCTGTCCGACGGCGAGCGCAAGCAGCTCCTGCTGATCGACGCCGCCATCCGACGCCTGGACGACGGCACCTACGGCTTCTGCCTCCACTCGGGCGAGCCGATCGCCTTCCCCCGCCTCCAGGCGGTGCCCTGGGCGCGCTACACGGTCGACGTCCAGGAGCGGATCGAGAAAGGGCTCCTCGAGCCCGAAGACGAGGCTTGACGCTCGAGAACCTCATCCGGCGCGCCGCCTCGGGGGAGGGGGGGGCCGTCTTCCTGGTGGCCGGCGACCGCGTGCTCGCCGAGCCCGCCGCCGAGCGCCTGGCCGCGACCCTGGGCGAGAGATCCGGCTGTGCGGTCGAGACCCACCGCCGGCCCCCACACCTCACGTCGATCCTGGGCGACCTCCGGACCTTCGCCCTGTTCGCCCCGGCCAAGGTGGTCCTGGCCGTCGACAGCGGCGTCCTGGCCGACCGGAGCGCGGCGGCCGCTTTCGTGGACGAGGCGGCCGAGGCGCTGCCGCTGTCCGACTCCGCGGCCGGCGCAGGCGGGACGCTCTCCGTAGCCGAGCGCCGGGCGGCGGTGCGCCTGCTCCAGGCGATCCGCTTGTTCGACCTCGATCCTTATCAGGGGGAGGCGCAGGGGGTCCTCGAGCTCCTGCCGGACTGGGCGTTCGCGGGTTCGAGCGGCCGGCGCTCGAAGAAGAAGGCCGAGGAGCTCCGAGCGGGCCTGGCCGCGCTCCTCGAGGCTGCCCGCCGCGAGGGCCTCGAGGGGTTCGCCCAGGAGGAGGTGTCCGAGCTCGCCGCGGTCGTCCGGGACGGCCTCCCCGAGGGGCACGTCCTGGTTCTCGCCGAGAGCGCGGCGGCGCCGGACCATCCGGTGGTCCGGGCGCTCGAGGAGCGCGGGGCGGTCTTGCGCCTCGCCGTGGTGGAGTCGGACCGGGAGGGCTGGAAGGGCCTGCCGGAGCTGGCCGCCGAGCTCGCCCGCCAGACCGGGGTAGGGATCGACCGGCCGGCCCTCGAGGCCCTCGCCCGGCGGACTCTCCGCGGCGGCGGCTCGGGCTGGGGCAAGAACCCGGCCGAAGCGGACTCGACGGCGCGGCTCGCCGCCGAGTACCGCAAGCTCGCGCACCTCGCCCAGGGGCTGGGGCGCGACCGGATCGGCGCGGAGATGGTGGCGGAGGCGGTCGAGGACCGGGGCCAGGAGGACGTGTGGAAGATCCTGGACGCGGTCGGCGAGGGGCGGGGGGACGAGGCCCTGGACCGGCTGGCCCGGTACCTCTCGGCGGCGCCGGACCCGATGGCGGCGCGGCTGTCGTTCTTCGCCCTGTTCGCGGGCTTCTGCCGTAACCTGACAGCCGTCCGGGGGATGATGCGCTCGGCTCGGGTCGCCTCGGGCGAGCGGAGCTACCCGCGTTTCAAGGACCGTCTGGCGGCGGCCCTCCAAGGGGACCTGGAGGGATTCAAGAGCCCGCTCGCGGGACTCCACCCGTTCCG
>DATKCC010000127.1:0-2312 GCA_035513375.1 Thermoanaerobaculia bacterium
TCCACCCGGTCGCTCGTTCCGGCGTCGGTCGCGTAGACCACCCCGGCCGGCACGCTCCCGGAGGCGACCGCGGCCAGGTTCGCCCGCACGTCGAGGGCCGGCACCACCCGGTCGCTGAGCTCGTCCCACACCCCCTCGGCCTCCAGCCAATCCCGGGCGTAGACCCCCGCCGGCACCGCCTCCGGGTCCGCCAGGCCCAGGCGGTCGAAGGCGAGGAGGCCGCGGGCGCCGGCGACGGACGTGCCCGACCCCGCCGGCGCCACTACCACCAGCTCGTTGCCCAGGAGCGCCACCGCCGCCGTCAGGTCCGCCCGGCCGGCCGCCACCAACCGCTCGCGGTCGGCCGAGAGGAAGAGCCCGGCCGGCGCGCCGGCGGCGATCTGCCGGGCGAGGTCGTTCGAGGAGTTGAAGTTGAAGGCGACCGGCGTGTCCGGATGGCCCTCCTCCCACGCCGCCCCGGCCTCCTCGAGAGCGTCCGCGAGCGACGCCGCGGCGAAGACCAGGAGGGGCTCACGCTCACCACCGCAGCCGGCGAGGAGGGCGCCGGCGCCCAGCGCCGCCCCGGCACAGAGGGTGCGCAAGCCCTTGCTGGGAGTCACGGGCGGATCGTACCCCGATCCCGTAGCGGGCCGCCGCGGAGCCGCGGCAGAGCCGCACCCACCGCCCCTGGGTCGAGGCCCAGCCGGCCGGCTCGCGCGACCAGGGTCTCGAGGTCGACCGGGTGGAGGCCGCGGCGCTCGGGGAGGTCGAAGCCGCAGAGGTCGCGCGGGGCGATCGCTCCGAGCACCCAGCGCTCGAAGGCCGCGCCGGAGTCTTCCCCCTCGGGGCCGGCCCGGAGCTGAGGCTCCCTGCCGCCACCCTCCCCGGCCGGCGCGACACGGCGCTCCGCTTCCGCAAGGGCCCCCGTCCAAACGGGGTCGCCGGCGCCGAGGAACGGCCCCCAGCACCAGGGCTCGTCGCCTTCGCCGTCCCGGTCGATGAGCCGCTGGGAGGCCTCGGCGAAGCTCGCGGCGGCGAAGTAGAGCAGGCTCCAGGCGGCGAAGTGCTCGAACCGCCGGCCGAGCCGTAGGGCCCCGGCCACCAGGCGCTCGATCCAGTCGGCCTCCTGGGCGAGGAGCGCGCCGTAGCGCTCGAGCCCGGCGGGCTCCGGCGCGCCCGGCTCGAGCAGCCGGGCCGCCCGCTCCACCGCCACCAGGCTCCAGGCGATTCCGGTCGAGAACAGCGGCCCGGTGGCGGCGAAGGAGCCCGGCAGGAGGAGCCAGCGCCGGCCGGCGGCCGCCGAGAGCCGGTACTGGAGCCGTGGAACGAAGCGCACCGGCTCGACCGCCCGGGCCCGGCCGAGCTGGGCGGCGAGGGTCGGGTAGCGGGCGGCGATCCGGTGGAAGGCGGCCTCGGGATCCCCGGCCGCGCCTTCCCGGAACCCTCCCTCGGGGCCCGGCGGGGCCGCCGCCCACCCCGGAGGCCGGCTCGGCATCTCGATGCCGGCGCTCACCAGTCCGTCGTCGAAGGGCAGCATGTACATCCACCCCTCCTCGAGCAGGTGATGGACCGCCGCCCGCTCGTCCGGGTAGGGGCCGGGCGGGCCGAGGTCCGACGCCGCCTCGGCGAGCGGCACGATCCCCTCGAAGTGGCCGTAGAGGAAGGAGCTCTCGATGCGGGCCGGCCCCGGCGCCTCGGGGATTGGCAGGTGGCGGGCGAGGAACCGACCCGGCCCGGAGGCGTCGACCACGAAGCCGGCGGCGAGGCCGAGCGGCCGCCCGTTCCGAAGACCGCTGAGGCGCACCCCGCCCGGCTCCTCCGCCGCCGCCCGGAGCTCCACGCCGTCGCGGTAATCGACCCCCTCGGCGATCGCCCGCTCGACCAGGTGGGCGTCGACGTCCGAGCGCAGCCAGTGGCTGTCGGCCACCTCGTCGTTCGGGCTCGCCGCGACCAGCAGCCGCCCGGCGGCGAGCCGCGGGGCGTCCGGCGGCGGCCCCAGCCGCTGGCCCGCGCGGTGCTCCAGGAAGGTGAAGCCTCGCTTGAGCCCGCGGCGAAGCGCGGGGAGCTCCCGCAGCCACCGGCCGTAGGCCGCCAGCGCCCGGAGGTCGGCCAGGCCGTAGCGGCCGGCCAGCCGCTCGAGGGCGATGGCGGCGAGCGGCGTCGAGGACTCGCCCAGGGCGAAGCGCGGGTGGCGGCCGCGCTCGAGGAGGGCGACGCGGAGGCCGCGGCCGGCGAGGCTCCGCGCCAGGATCGAGCCGGCGAAGCCCGAGCCGACGATCGCGACGTCGAAGCGCCCGGTCAATCGGATCCCCTCCCCTCACCCCGACCCTCTC
>DATKCC010000128.1:0-4470 GCA_035513375.1 Thermoanaerobaculia bacterium
ACCCACACCGTCTTGACGTTCACGAACTCCCGGATCCCGAAGGCCGAGAGCTCGCGGCCGTAACCGGACTCCTTGACCCCGCCGAAGGGGAGCCGCGGGTCCGACTTGACGATGGCGTTGACGAACACGTTGCCGGCCTCGATCCGCCCCGCCAGCTCCAGGCCCGCCACCGCGTCGCCGGTCCAGACGCTCGCGCCCAACCCGAACCGCGACCGGTTGGCAAGCTCCAGGGCGTGCTCGGCGTCCCGCGCCCGGGTGACCGCCGCCACCGGCCCGAAGGTCTCCTCGTCGAAGGCCGCCATCCCCGGCTCGACCCCGGTCAAGACCGTCGGGGCGTAGAAGAAGCCCCGGCCGTCGCCCAGCGGGTCGATCCGCCGGCCGCCGGTCCGGAGTGTCGCCCCGGCCGCGACCGTCCGCTCGACCTGGTCGTGGAGCTCTTCGAGGAGATCTTCCCGCGCCAGCGGGCCCACCTGGGTCCCCGGATCCATCGGGTCGCCCACGGCGAGCCCCTCCATCCGCCGGACCAGCTCCTCCTCGAAGGCCGGGGCGACCGCGGCGACCGGCAGGAAGCGTTTGGCGGCGATGCAGCTCTCGCCCGAGTTGAGGGTCCGGGCCTCGGCGGCCCTGGCAGCCGTCTTCGCAGGATCGGCGTCCCCGAGGACCAGGAACGGGTCCGAGCCGCCGAGCTCGAGGACGGTCTTCTTCAAGTGCCTGCCGGCCTCGGCGGCGACCGCCCTGCCGGCCCCGACACTCCCGGTCAGGGTCACCGCCCGGATCGCCTCGTGGCCGATCAGCTCCGCCACCCGCTCCGACGGGACGAGGAGGGTCGTGAACACCCCATCGGGGAAGCCGGCCTCGCGGAAGATCTCCTCGATCGCCAGGGCAGAGCCGGAGACGTTGCCGGCGTGCTTCAGCAGCGCGACGTTGCCCGCCATCACCGCCGGCGCAGCGAACCGGAAGACCTGCCAGAAGGGGAAGTTCCAGGGCATGACGGCGAGCACCGGCCCGAGCGGGTCGTAGCGGACTCCGCTCCGGGAGGCGTCGGTCGCGATCTCCTCGGGGGCGAGGAATCTCTCGGCCTTCTCGGCGAAGTGCTCGCAGGCCCAGGCGCACTTCTCGACCTCGGCCTCGGCCCCTGCGATCGGCTTGCCCATCTCCCGGGTCATGAGCTCGGCCCACTCGCGCCGCCGCTCCCGGAGCACCACCGCCGCCCGCGCCAGGCGCTCGGAACGCTCCGGAAAGCTGGTCTCGCGCCAGTCCCGGAAGGCCCGCGCTGAGCGCTCCAGGCGCCGGCCGACCTCGGCCTCGCCGTGCTCGTCGTACTCCGCGAGCAACTCGCCGGTCGCCGGGTTGATCGACTTGAGGCTCATCGGCTCCTCCTCGGTGTCGGTGCCATCGCGGCCGATGATCCCATGCAAGGGGCAGACCTCGAGCGCGTACGGCAGCAGCGGCTGCGCGCCCGACGACCGCTGGCCGGTGCGGCAGGCCGCGCCTAGCAGCCCGTGCTGAGGAGCGAAGGCCCCGCGTTGGAACTGGCGGAGAGGGAGGGATTCGAACCCTCGGTCCAGGTTACCCCGGACAACTGCTTAGCAGGCAGCCCTGTTCGACCACTCCAGCACCTCTCCGCGATGGGTGGGTCCCCCTTGCGGGGACCGCCGATTCTACGTCCCGCCGTCCGGCGCCGTCAAAAGCGATCGGCCGGAGCGACTGCGACCGCCGCCGGGGTTGGACGACGCGGCGCTTCCGGCTATCCTCCAGCCGCGCGCCGCCACCCCCGCGCGCCCGTCTCCAGGAGGCCCCATGAGCGACGACCGATCCCGCCGGGAGGACCGTGTCCACCGCGCCCATCCGGAACCCGAGCACGACCGGATCGCCATCGACACGATCCGCTTCCTGGCGGTGGACATGGTGGAGGCTGCCCAGTCGGGCCACCCGGGCGCGCCCATGGGGCAGGCGCCCATGGCCTTCCAGCTCTGGGCCCGCCACCTCCGGCACGATCCGGCGCGGCCCGACTGGCCAAACCGCGACCGCTTCGTCCTCTCCTGCGGCCACGCCTCGGCGCTGCTCTACGCTCTGCTCCACCTCGCCGGCTACGACCTCCCGTTGGACGAGCTCCGGCGTTTCCGCCAACTGGGATCGAAAACCCCGGGCCACCCCGAGAACTTCCTCACCCCTGGGGTCGAGACCACCACCGGCCCTCTCGGCCAGGGGCTCGGCAACGCCGTGGGAATGGCGATCGCCGAGGCCCATCTCGGGGCCCGCTTCAACCGCGAGGGCCTGCCGCTCTTCGACCACCGGATCTGGGTACTGGCGAGCGACGGCGATCTGATGGAGGGGGTGGCGTCGGAGGCGTCGTCGATGGCCGGCCACCTTCGGCTGGGCAAGCTCAACGTGCTCTACGACTCGAACCGGATCACCATCGACGGCTCGACCGAAATCAGCTTCACCGAGGACGTGGCCGGGCGCTATCGGGCCTACGGCTGGCACGTCCAGGCGGTCGACGACGGCAACGACCTCGAGGCGCTCGACCGGGCGCTCGCGGCGATGGCCGAGGAGACCGGGCGGCCGAGCTTGACGCTGGTCCGCACGCACATCGGCTATGGCGCCCCGACCAAGCAGGACACGGCCGAGGCCCACGGCGCGCCGCTCGGCGCCGAGGAGGTCCGGGCGACCAAGGAGGCCCTCGGCTGGCCGCTCGAGCCGACGTTCCACGTGCCCGAGGCGGCGCGCGAGGCCTTCGCCGGCGTGCGGGCAGCGGGGGCGCGGCGCTCGCAGGCCTGGGACGGGCTCCTGGAGCGCTACGGCGCCGAGCACCCGGAAGCGGCGGCCGAGCTCCGGCGGCGCCTCGCGGGCGAGCTTCCGGCGGGGTGGCGCGAGGATCTCCCGGGGTTTTCCACCGGCGCGTCGATCGCCACCCGCAAGGCCTCCGGCAAAGCCTTGAACGCCCTCGCTCCGGTCCTGCCCGAGCTCATTGGCGGCTCGGCCGATCTCGCCGGCTCGAACAACACCACCCTCGAGGGGGAGAGCTTCTTCGCCGCCGCCGACCGCGCCGGCCGGAACCTCCACTTCGGCGTCCGGGAGCACGCCATGGGGGCGGCCCTCAACGGCATGGCGCTCGGCCGCCTGATCCGCCCATACGGCGGCACCTTCCTAGTCTTCTCCGACTACATGCGCCCGGCGATCCGCCTGGCGGCGCTGATGGGCCTGCCGGTCGTCTACGTCTTCACCCACGACTCGATCTTCCTGGGCGAGGACGGCCCCACCCACCAGCCGGAGGCCCACCTGCTCGCGCTACGCGCGATCCCCAACCTGTCGGTGATCCGGCCGGCCGACGCCCGGGAGACCGCCGCCGCCTGGGGGGTCGCCCTGGAGCGCACCGCCGGCCCGACCGCGCTCGCCTTGACCCGCCAGGGGCTGCCCGTCCTCGCCGAGACCGAGGGCCGGGCGGCCGAGGGCGTCGCCCGCGGCGCCTACGTCCTCCGGGACCCCGAGGGGAGCGAGCCCGAGGCGATCTTGATCGCCACCGGCTCGGAGGTCTGGGTGGCCCTCGAGGCGGCGAAGGCGCTCGCCGGCCGGGGGATCGCCACCCGGGTCGTCTCGATGCCCTGCTGGGACCTCTTCGACGCCCAGCCGGAGAGCTACCGCCAAACGGTGCTGCCGCCCGCGGTGACCAAGCGCCTGGCGGTCGAGGCCGGTGTCGGCCTCGGCTGGGAGCGCTACGTCGGGCCGGAGGGCCGGATCCAGGGCCAGGACCGCTATGGCGCCTCCGCCCCCTGGAAGGACCTCGCCGAGCGGTTCGGGTTCACCGCCGAGGAGGTGGCGAAGCGCCTCGAGCGGATGCTCGACCGCTAGCCCTCGAGGCCCGCGACCGGCGCCAACGACCGCGGGAGACTCGCCCTCCTGGGTGCGGAATCGGCGGTGGAGAAAGATCGCGAGGAAGGCCGTCTACCAGTAGACCGCCGCCGTCTGGCGGCTGAGAGCGGCGAGGCGGCCGGTGGGGTCCCAGAGGGCAGCGTGCCAGTGGGCGTAGCCGCCGCGGGCGGCGTCGGTCGCGCCCTGGAACAGCCACCAGCCGTCGGCCGGGGCACCGGGGTCGGGGTCGACGAGCTCGAGGCCCCAGACGAGCGAGCTGACCGGCGCGGGCTCGGGGAGGACCGAGACGATCGGCGCCGGCCAGCAATCGACGAGGCTCGCGACGTGCCCCGGGCCGGCCGGCTCCGGCGCGTTCCGGAAGCGGCACCAGCCGGTGAGCGTTCCGTCCCCGGTACCGGTGTAGGGCAGCGTCTGGGTGGCGAAGCGATACTCGAAATGGCGGGTGAACTCGGGGATCAGGCCCGGCGGGGCCGCGAGCGCGGGAAGGTGCTCCGGAGGCGGCGCGTCGGGGCGGGACGGCGCCGGGATCGCGAGCCGCGACTCCCGGTCGGCGCCGAAGCTCGCCAGCACGACGCAGCCAACCTCCCCGGCTTGCGA
>DATKCC010000129.1:0-3243 GCA_035513375.1 Thermoanaerobaculia bacterium
CGCCTCGCGGGCATCGCCCGGGGGCAAGGGACAGGCGGTCTTGGAGGTGACGGACACCGGGATCGGCATCCCGGGGGAGGCGCTGCCGCGGATCTTCGAGCGCTTCTACCGGGTGGACAAGGGGCGTGCCCGGCCGGAGGGTGGCGGAGCGGGGGGCACGGGCCTCGGCCTGGCGATCGTCAAGCACGTGACCCAGAGCGCCGGCGGGCAGGTCGAGGTCGAGAGCGAGCTCGGCGTCGGCACGACCTTCCGCGTGCGCCTGCCGCTCGCGGCACCCGGCCGAGAGCCGGCCCAGGAGACGCTCGGCCCGGAGCGCTGAGCACTCCGCGCCGGAGCTACGACCACCCATCGAGCACAGTGAACCTCGTGCCGCGCAGGTGAGGGTGCGGGCTGGGTCGAGGTCTCGATGGTGATCGAGACCCGGACCGGCGCCGAAGGGCGGCGCGCCCTTGACAGCCCTCCGGGCGCTGGCCTATAACAGCTCCACGATGTTCGGCCTCGCTCTCCCCGACGCGCCTTCCCCGGGGGTTTGCGCCTGTACCTGTCCCCCAGCCGCCGGGCGGGGGGCCGTGGCCGTCGTCTAGCCTTTTCGAGCGACAACGAACGATCCGGAGGACCCGCACCGGCGACGGCCGGCGCGGGTCCTTTTGCTTTTGCGGCGCGAACGGAGGAGGTGACAGAGCGAGCATGGACCACCGAGCCCGTGTCTACGACAGCATCCTCGAGCTCCTGCCGAGCGAGGAGAACCCCACGCCGATGGTGCGGGTGAACCGGATGAACCCGGCGCCCGAGGGGTTCACCCTCTACGCCAAGCTCGAGTGGCTGAACCCCTTCGGCTCGGTCAAGGACCGGGCCGCCTGGGCGCTCCTCCGGGATCTCGAGGAGTCCGGCAAGCTCGGCCCCGGCTCCGGCCGCGGGATCGTCGAGCCAACCTCGGGCAACACCGGCATCAGCCTCGCCACGCTCGCGAGCCTCCGCGGCTACCCGATGCTCGCGGTCGTCCCGAACCGGGTGCCGCTCGAGAAGAAGGTGCTGCTGAAGATCGCCGGCGCCGAGCTCGAGGTGGTCAACGACGAGCTCTGCCCCTCGCCCGGGATGGGCGACGGCTCGATCAATCTGGCGAAGACCTATGCCAAGGCCCAAAGCGAGCGCTGGGCGATGCCCAACCAGTACGAGAACGAGGCCAACGTCCGCGCCCACCTCGAGTCGACCGGCCCCGAGATCTGGCGCCAGACCGGCGGCGCGATCACCCACGTCTTCCTCTCCCTCGGCACCTGCGGCACGGCGACCGGGCTCGGCCGGTTCTTGAAGGCAAAGAAGCCGGGGGTCAAGATGGTCGCCGTCCAGCCGACCGAGGGCCACGACGTGCCGGGCCTGCGCAACGTCGGCCAGCTCGAGGTCTCGAAGCTCTTCGACCCGTCGCTGATCGACGAGATCCTGGAGATCGACTACGAGCTCGCCTACACCCGGGCGGTCGAGCTCTGCCGGACCGAGGGCCTCCTCGCCGGACCGAGCTCGGGCCTCATCTACGAAGGGGCGCGGCGGGTGATCGAGCGCGACCGCGAGGGAGTCGGTGTGATGATCTTCCCCGACGACGTCTTCAAGTACACGTCCAACCTGGTCAAGCACCTGCCCGCCCTCGCCCAGGGCGTGGAGCCTGAGGGCTGATCGAGCGTTTCGAGAATCGGAGGAACAGATGGCCGATTACGCGCACCCGGAAGTGCTGGTTTCGACCGACTGGGTCAAGGAGCACCTCGACGACCCGAAGGTCAAGCTGATCGAGATCGACGTCGACACCCAGGCCTACGCCGCCGGCCACGTCCCCGGCGCCGTCGGCTGGAACTGGCAGACGCAGCTCCAGGACGCGGTCCGCCGCGACATCCTCTCCCGGGAGGAGCTCGAGCGGCTCCTGGGCGAGGCCGGGGTGTCGCCCGAGGACACGGTCGTCCTCTACGGCGACAACAACAACTGGTTCGCCGCCTACGGCTTTTGGCTGCTGAAGCTCTACGGCCACCCGGACGTGCGGCTGATGGACGGCGGCCGGGTCAAGTGGCTGAACGAAGACGACAAGGAGCTCACGCCCGAGCCGCCGCGGGTGACCCCGACGAGCTACGAGTCCCAAGGGAACAGCCCGGAGCTGCGGGCGAAGCTCGAGGACGTCCGGCGGGTGCTCGTCGAGCACGACCAGAACCTGGTCGACGTCCGCAGCCCGGACGAGTTCACCGGCAAGATCATCGCCCCGCCGGGCCTGCCCGAGACGGCGCAGCGGGCCGGCCACATCCCCGGGGCGAAGAACGTCCCCTGGTCGACCGCGGTCGCCCCGGACGGCACCTTCAAGTCGACCGCCGAGCTCGAGCGGATCTACCTCCAGGAGGCCGGCGTAGACCCCGACCGCCCGACCATCGCCTACTGCCGGATCGGCGAGCGCTCGAGCCACACCTGGTTCGTCCTCAAGTACCTCCTGGGGCTCGACCAGGTGAGAAACTACGACGGGAGCTGGACCGAGTACGGCAACCTGATCGGGATGCCGATCGAACGCTAGCCGCCTTTTTTTCCCCGATCGGTCGCCGTTTTGCATAGACTTGGCCGACAGGGTCGGGGGAGACCCGACTCTCAGAAATCGCTTTATTCTTGAAACGACCCCGCGGAGACGCGGGCCCAGCGAGGAGATCCGATGGCCGAATCAAAGCGAGGTAGTGCCCTGCAGCGCCCCGTGCAGCCCGACGACAAGCTCGCCGCCGTCGTCGGCAGCCAACCCCTGCCCCGGACCGAGATCACCAAGAGGATCTGGGACTACATCAAGAAGAACAATCTCCAGGACTCGCAGAACAAGCGCAACATCAACGCCGACGCCAAGCTGCGCCCGATCTTCAACGGCAAGGACCAGGTGTCGATGTTCGAGATGACGAAGCTGGTCAGCCAGCACATCAAGAGCTGACACCGGGCCGCGAGGGTAGGGCCGGCCTCGTCCCGCCGGGGAGGCCCGGCGGGACGTCGGCTCACAGGTCGAGGACCGCGTAGACCGGGGGGTCGAAGAACCTCACCGGCACAATCGCGGTGCCGACACCGGCGTTGACGTAGAGGAGCGTTCGCCCGCGAGCTCCCGGCGGCCCGGCCGGCCACTCGAACAGGCCCCGGTCGTAGCGGCGGCCGATGTCCGTGCGGGTGATGAGAGCGCCCACGAACGGCAGGCGCACCTGGCCGCCGTGGGTGTGCCCGGCGAGCACCAGGTCGATCCCCCTC
>DATKCC010000130.1:0-2078 GCA_035513375.1 Thermoanaerobaculia bacterium
AGGAGGAGGGCCGCGGACCCCCCGGCAAGGGCCACGGCCTGGACGGTGCGCAGGAGACCGATCTCGCCGCTCTGCCGGGCCAGGGTCACCCGGGCGGCCACGGGACGGCCCGCGGCATCCTCCAGGGGTACGACCACCGCCCGGTACGGGCGGCCGCCCAGGACGACCTCGACCGGCTCCGAACGCTCCCCCTCCTCCAGGGCCGCCACGAGCGGCCCGCCGCGCGCCCGGCCGAGAGCCTCGAGCAGCTCGCCGTCCTCCGCCCGCCCCAGGGTCGAAGCCAGCGTCGCGGCCGACGGCGTCGCTCCACCGCCCTCGGCGGCGACCACATAGACCGCGTCGGCGCGACCGAGCGCGCGCGCCTGGAGCGCGGTCGCCTGGCTCACCTGGTCGGCGACGGCGGCTACTCCCTGGGCCTCGAATTCGCGCGCCACCCGCTCCGCCGCCGCGAAGTAGAGCCGGCCGCCGAATGCCCACGCCCCCCGGGCCCGACCCTCGGCCGCGGCCTGCGCCGCCAGCTCGGAGGCGGCGAGCGCCCGGGCCGCCGCCTCCGGCCCACCGGCCCGGAGCGGCGGCCCCTCTCCGGCGGAGCGAGCCACCACCAGCTCGACCTGATGCCGGTCGAGGAGGTCCTCCAGCAGCGGCACCGGAGCCGGCAGCTCCCCGTCCTCGGTGCTGCCGGCCTGCCCGGCGAGGGCCGGAGCCAGCTCGGGATGATCGGCGAGCCGCGCCGCCACCAGGGCGAGCTGCTCGAGCCGCTGCGCGTCCGCGAGCCCCTGGGCGCGGGCCGCGGCGTCGATCTCACCGGTGCCCTCCGCGGCCGCCGCGCCCCGCCGGAGCCGCCACTCGGCGTAGCCGGCCACCGCCCCGGCCGCCACCAGGGCGACGAGGGCGACGACCGGGATCAGGCGGAGACCGACGCGGGGCGCCACCCGAGGGGCTCGCTGAACCGGTTTCTTCGCCACGGTCGGCAGGGGGAGTCGAACGGTCGTGGGGACGGAGAACCGAGCGATAGCCTAGCATGGCGGGGTGCCCGAGGAGCCCGTCGACCGGATCGCCCGCTTCCTCGCCGACCCGGGCTCGGACCGCTTCGAGGAGCTGGCGCTCGCGGCCTTCGCCTTCCAGGTGGAGCGGATCCCGGCGGTCCGCGCCCTGGCCGCGGCGCGGGGGGCGCTCCCGGGCGCGGTCCGCGGCTGGCGCGAGGTGCCGGCGGTCCCGGCGCTTGCCTTCAAGAGCGTCGATCTCGCCCCCCGCGGGCTCACCCCCGAGCGGGACCGGGCCGCCGAGACCTTCCGCTCGAGCGGCTCGACCGGCGGCGTCCGGAGCGTTCACCGGCACCCCTTCCCCGAGCTCTACCGGGCGGCGATCGACGCCTCGTTCCCGCGCTTCTGCTTGCCGCGGCCTCCGCCGGCGGCGGGCCTCCCGATGCTCGCCCTCGTCCCGCCGCGCGCCACGCTGCCGGACTCGAGCCTGTCGTTCATGGTCGACCACGCCCTCCGGCGCTGGGGAGCCGAGGCCGCGAGCAGCTACGGCCTGGGCGCCGGCCGGGACGGGGCGGCCCTCGACGGCGCGGCCTGCGGCCGGTGGGCGAGGGCCCGGGCGGAGGACGGCCGCCCGGGCCTGGTCCTCGCCACCGCCTTCGCCCTCGCCGCCTGGCTCGACCACCTCGAGGCAGCCGGCGCCAGGCTCCGGCTGCCGGCCGGAACCGTGGTCTTCGAGACCGGCGGCTTCAAGGGGCGGACGCGGGAGCTCTCGCGCGAGGAGCTCCTCGCCCGGGTGGCCGATCGGCTGGGCGTCCCGGCGGAGCGGGTGGTCCGCGAGTACGGCATGACCGAGCTCACCAGCCAGCTCTACGCCGACACCCTGGCGGGTGGCGATCCGGAGCTCTTCGTGGCGCCGCACTGGGTGCGGGTGCGGGTGCTCGACCCCGGGAGCCCGGCGGACCGCCTCGCCGAGGCGCCGCCGGGGAAGCCCGGCCTGATCGCGGTCTTCGACCTGGCGAACCTCTCCTCGGCGGTCCACCTCCTGAGCGAGGACCTGGGGGCGATCGAGCCCGGCGGCCTCCGCCTCCTCGGCCG
>DATKCC010000131.1:0-3310 GCA_035513375.1 Thermoanaerobaculia bacterium
GGCGACGGCGGAGACCTCGACCCCGGCGTGGCAGTAGCGGCAGTCGAGGCCGAGCTCGCCGGCGTGGAGCGCGTGGCTGTAGAAGACCGGCTGCTCGGGCCGATACCCGACATCGGTGTACTCGGGGGAGAAGTAGTACCAGACGAGGAGGGTGACCAGGGCGCCGCCGACGGCGACGCCCGCGAGGAGGTACAGGGGCACCCTGTTCGACTTCTCTGGGAAGATCTGAGCCACAGCCCTCTCGTGCCCGTCGTTCCTCGGCGGGCCCGGCTCGATCCGCCCCGCCCCCCGGTCCCGTCTAAGTCAGAGATTCCCGCGACCTACCCCAATGAGCGGGGGGAGGATAGCGGTGCCCCCGGAGGGTGTCAAGAAGGGGCCGACGGGCCCCCGGCTCCCTTGCTGCGGCCTACCCGAACGCGTAAGCTCGGGGGCATGGAGAGCCAGCCCGGCGCAGCTCCGGCACCGCCGGAACAGCCCGCGCCGCCGGCACCGTTAGGGCCCGAGGAGGCCCGGATCACGACGGCGGCAGCAGCAGGACCACCACCGCCCGCCGGTTGCGCTCCCGCCCTTCGGCCGTGCGGTTGTCGGCGGCGGGCGCGCTCGCGCCGAGCGGCACGATCCCCATGGCGTCGATCGGCACCCCCCGCTCCCCGTTGAGGTAGCGCCGCACCGCCTCCGCCCGGCGCTCGGCGAGCCGGCGGTTGCTCTCCTCGCTGCCCGAGGGATCGGTGTGGCCCTGGATCTCGAGGTAGTAGTCGGCACGGCCGTCCGGGAGGCCATCGCTCATCCGGTCGAGTACCGAGCGCGAGACGGCGGTCAGGGTCGCCCCCCCGGCGTCGAACAGCACCTCGAACACCGAGCCGGCGGGCGCCGCCTCGGGTGGCGGGGGCGGGAGCTCGACCCGCTCGAGCTCCTCTTCGAGCCGCCGAACCTGCTCGTAGGCCGAAGTCGCCGGAGCGAGCGGGAGTGCAGGCTCCGGCGTGGCGGCCGCGGCCTCTGGAGCCGGCTCCTCGGCCGGCGCCGGCTCCCGGACGGCCCGCTCGGCCGTGGTGCAGGCCGCAAGCAGGAGCAGCACGACCAGGAGCTGGCGGGGGAAGGACATGGGCACCTCGGTCTACATATCAGCAAGCCCCGTGCCATTTTGCCGGCGGTGGCGCCGGCCTCCGGGCGAAGTCTGGCGGGGGCCTTGCAACCAGGGAGCTCGACCGGTCGCGGCCGATCGCCGGGACTTCGATCTGGGCCGCATCCCCTCTCTTCGCCGTAAGATCTTTCATGAACCGCAGGCAATTCGTACAAGCAGGAGCCGTCGCCGGCCTCGGGCTACTCGGGGGGCCGGTGCTCAAGCTCGGGCGGGTCCGGCTCGGGGCCGTCGAGGTTTCGACCCGCGCCGTCGATCTCGTCCTGGGCACGCCGGCGATCGACATGCTCGGCCTCCTGACCCTCGACTGGCCGAAGCTGTTCGGTTGGCACCGGCGGCCCGAGAGCTTCCAGGAGGCCGATTTCCGCCAGCTCGAGACCGCGGGGGTGAACATCTTCCACCCGGCGGTCGAAACCAGCTCCCGGGATCCCCATACGGGGACGCTGCGCTGGCTGGCCGGCTGGAATCACCTGCTGCGCTCCCAGGCCTGCTTCCTCGGGCGGATCGCTTCGCCAGCCGACCTGGTGACGGTGCCGGCGCAGGGGAGGATCGGCATCGTCCTCGGGTTCCAGAACTCGACCCACTTCCGGACCGCCCTCGACGTCCAGGCCTTTCACGCCCTCGGCCAGCGGGTCTCTCAGCTCACCTACAACGCCCACAACCGCCTCGGGAGCGGCTGCTACGAGGGCAGTGACCGCGGCCTGACCCGGTTCGGGGCCGAGGTGGTGGCCGAGATGAACCGGGTCGGGATGGCGGTCGACGTCTCCCACTGCGGCGAGCGCACCAGCCGAGAGGCGATCGAGGCCTCACGCCACCCGGTGCTGGTGACCCACGCGAACTGCCGGACGCTCAATCCGGGGCACCCGCGCTGCAAGTCGGACGCGGTCATCCGGCGTCTGGCGGCCAAGGGCGGGGTCATGGGGATCACCGTCGTGCGGGCGTTCGTCGGCGGGGCGCGGCCGAGCCTCGACGACGTCCTCGACCACTTCATCCACGTCGCCCGCCTGGTCGGCGTCGAGCACGTGGGGCTGGGGAGCGACGTGGACGTGACGGCGCTCGACGAGAAGACCGGCAGGATCCGGTCGTTCTACGCCATCCGGGGTCTCGACCCGGTGGCGCGGGTCTTCCAGATCGCCGACGGGCTGCTCCGGCGCGGCTTCTCCCCGGCAGCGGTCGGGCTGGTCCTGGGCGGTAACTTCCAGCGCGCCCTCGGCGGGATCTGGCACGCCGAGCCCTCCCCGGTCGAGCCCGGGCGGCAGCTTCGGAGAGACCCGTTCTGCCCGGCGCCGCGGCCGTCGGCGCCGAGGTGAGGGCGGGCTCGACAGGGTGACACAATCCCGCCTCCCGGCGGCCCCGCCGCCGCGGCTACCCAGGAGACCCACCCACCATGGCACCGCCTTTCATCTACACCCTGAAGGACCTGCGCAAGGTGACGCCGCAGGGCAAGGAGATCCTGAAGGGCATCTGGCTGTCCTTCTACTACGGCGCCAAGATCGGCGTGCTCGGGGCCAACGGCGCCGGCAAGTCGACGCTGCTGCGGATCATGGCCGGGGTCGATTCCGACTTCTCGGGCGAGGCGTTCCTGGCCGAGGGGATGCGCGTGGGCTACCTGCCCCAGGAGCCGCGCCTTCCGGAGGGGGCCACGGTGCGCGAGTGCGTGGAGGAGGCGGTGGCGACCACACGGGCGCTCCTCACCCGCTTCGACGAGCTGTCCATGCGCCTGGGCGAGGAGATGGCGCCCGAGGAGATGGAACGGGTGCTCGAGGAGCAGGGCAGGCTCCAGGACGCGATCGAGGCCGCCGGCGCCTGGGAGCTCGATAGCCGGATCGAGCTCGCCATGGAGGCGCTCCGCCTGCCGCCGCCAGAGGCCGCGGTGTCCGTGCTCTCCGGCGGCGAGACCCGCCGCGTGGCCCTCTGCCAGGTGCTCCTCCGCCAGCCCGACCTGCTGCTCCTCGACGAGCCCACCAACCACCTGGACGCCGAGTCGGTGGCCTGGCTCGAGCGCCACCTCCAGGAGTACAAGGGCACGGTCGTCGCCGTCACCCACGACCGCTACTTCCTCGACAACGTGGCCGGCTGGATCCTCGAGCTCGACCGCGGCGCCGGCATCCCGTGGCAGGGGAACTACTCCTCCTGGCTGGCGCAGAAGGAGGCCCGCCTCGGCCAGGAGGA
>DATKCC010000132.1:0-8308 GCA_035513375.1 Thermoanaerobaculia bacterium
GGAGCGCGAGGTGGCCGCCCGGTCCCTCGCCGCGTCGGGACCCGCGGTCCTGCTCAAAGGGGGCCACGGCGAAGGCCCGGAGGTGGTCGACCTGCTGGTCGACCTCTCGGCCGAGGATCCGGTCCGCCGGTTCCGGCGGCCACGCCTCGCCACCCGGGCCACCCACGGCACCGGCTGCACCCTCTCTGCGGCGATCGCCGTCCGCCTGGCCAGGGGCGAGCCCCTCCCCGGTGCGGTCGCTGGAGCGATCGACTACCTCCACGGAGCGATGGCGGCCGCCTACCCGCTGGGCTCGGGGCACGGTCCGGTCGACCACCTGTACGCGCTCTTCCCGGAGCGGCCGTGAGCCGTGCAACGATCGTCTTCCGTTGTGAGCAAGGGGTCCGGGTGGGGGCGTCCTTCGCCCCCCGCGCGGGGGGAGAGGGACCGAGGGTGAGAGGGGCGATCCGATGGAGCCATGGGAGGGAGGGGGAAGAGCACAACACCGAGTCTCTGGAGCTATGAGCCGAACCGAGGTCCCCATCTTCGATCTCCTGGTAGTAGGTGCCGGGCCCACGGGGATCGCGGTAGGGGCCGAGGCGCGGCGGCGGGGCCTCGATGTCCTGGTGGTCGACCAGGGCCCCCTCTGCGCCAGCCTCGAGGCCTATCCGACCGACCTCGAGTTCTTCACCACCCGCGAGCGCATGGAGATTGCCGGCGTCCCGTTCGCCATCCCGGAGGTCAAGGCCACGCGGCGTCAGGCCCTGGTCTATTACCGGGAGGTGGTCAAGCGGCACGGCGTCCCGCTCGCCCTCTTCGAGCCGGTGGTGGCGGTGGAGCCGATCCCGGAGGGGCCGTCCGGGGAACGCTTCCTGGTGCGGACCCTCCGCGACGCGCGGCCGGCCGAGCGGCGGGCGCGGGCGGTGGCGCTCGCCACCGGATACTTCTGGAATCCGAAGCGGCTGGGGGTCCCAGGCGAGGGGCTCCCCTGGGTGCGGAGCCGGTACGTCGAGCCCTATGCGCACACGTTCCAGCGGGTGGTGATCGTGGGGGGCGGCAACTCGGCCGCCAAGACCGCCCTCGACCTGTGGCGAAACGACGCCCAGGTGACGCTGGTCCACCGGCGGCCGGAGCTCAAGCCGAGCGTCAAGTACTGGATCAAGCCGGACCTCGAGAACCGCATCGCCGAGGGTTCGATCGAAGCGCGCTTCGAGACCCGTGTGGTGGCGTTCCAGGAAGCCGGGGAAGGGCCGGGCGGGCGGGGGGTGGTCGTCGATGGCCCCGCCGGGAACGACCTGGTGCCGGCGGACGTGGCCTACGTCCTGATCGGGTACCTCCCAGAGACCGAGCTCCAACGCCGGGCCGGGGTCGAGATCGACCCTGAGAGCCTGATCCCCACCTTCGATCCCGACAGCTGCGAAACCGGCGTCAGCGGCCTGTACGTCGCCGGCACCCTCCAGGCCGGTCGGTTCACCGGCCGGCTCTTCATCGAGAACTCCCGCGATCACGGCCACAGGATCGCCGACCACCTGGCCCGGCGTCTGGAACGGGGTTGAGGAACATCCGCTGCGAGCGCCAGGTTGTGGGGTGAGGACCCCGCTATACTCCCCGATTCGAGATGACTCCGAGAGGATTTCGAGGCGACCGATGAGACGAATCCTGCCGTTGCTGCCGAGTCTGATGCTCGCGCTGGCGCTCTCCCCTCCGCCCATTCTTGCTCAGGAGCCGGCCGCGGAAGGCTCCGGCTCGCCTGCCGGAGAGAGCGCGGCGGAGCCCTCCGGAGAGCTCTTCATCGACCGCGTGGACGTCAATGTGATCAACGTCGACGTCTACGTCACGGATCGTCAGGGGGAGCCGGTCACCGGGCTGACCGCCACCGATTTCGAGGTCTTCGAGAACGGCCGGCAGGTGACGATCAGCAATTTCTATTCCATCCAGGATCGCAAGCTCGTGGCCGCCGGCACCCTCGCCCCCGAGGAAGCTCCAGCGGAGGCCGGGTCCCCGGAGCCGCTCGCGGAGCCGGCCGAGCAAGGGCTGCCGGAGGACCAGCGGCTCAGCCTGATCGTCTACGTGGACAACCTCAACATCCGTCCTCACAACCGGCGCCGCGTGCTCCAGGACGTGCGTTCCTTCCTGCGCCGCGAGCTCACCCGCGAGGACCGCGTGATGCTCGCCACCTTCGAGCGCGCGCTCCACGTCCGCGTGCCGTTCACGACCGACGCCGAGCGGGTGGTCGAGGCGCTGTTCGAGGTCGACGAGCTCTCCGGCTTAGGGGTCCACGCGGAGAGCGAGCGCCGGGACGTCCTGCGGCAGATCGAGGACGCCCAGAGCGGCGGCGAGGCCCTGATGTGGGCGGAGACCTACGCCGAGTCGGTGCGCAACGACCTCCACTTCACGATCGATGCCCTGCGCGAGATCGTCTCGTCGCTGGCGGGGCTGCCGGGGCGCAAGGCGCTCCTCTACGTCAGCGACGGCGTGCCGATGATCGCCGGCGAGGACGTCTTCTACGCAGTCGAGCAGGGGTTCCAGAACACCGGCGCCCTGACGCGCCTCTATAGCTTCGACAGCTCGCGCCGTTTCGAGGAGCTCGCCGCCCACGCCAACGGCAACCGGGTGAGCTTCTACACCATCGACGCCGCCGGCCTGCGGGTCCACTCGTCGGCCGACGCCCAGAGCTTTCAGGCCGACCGCGCCGGAGGCGCGTCGCACATCGACTCGATCCGCACCCGCAACCTCCAGACCCCGCTCCAGATGCTCGCCGAGCACACCGGGGGCACGGCGATAATCAATCAGAACCGGGTGGAGAAGGCGCTCGAGCGGGTCGCCGCCGACTTCCGCAATTTCTACTCGCTCGGCTACAGCCCGGGCCACAGCGGCGACGGCCGGTACTACCGCATCGAGGTTCGGCTCAAGGACCGGGGCAAGGGCTGGGACGTGCGCCATCGTGAGGGGTATCGCGACAAGCCCGCCGCGGCGCAGATGACGGACGGGGTGCTCGCGGCCCTCAACTTCCCGCACTACAGCAATCCCCTCGATCTCGAGCTCTCCTTCGGTGAAGGGCAGCGGCGGGAGGACGGCCACTTCCTGGTGCCGGTCAACCTCAAGATCCCGATCCGCTCCTTGACCCTGATCCCGCGGGGCGAGGTCTACGAGGCCAACGCCAGCCTCTACGTCGCAGCGATGGACGACCGGGGCTGGATCTCGGAGGTGCAGCAGACCCCGCTGCCCGTCCAGGTACGCCGCGACGACCTCGACGAGGCGCTCGAAAAGGAGTACGTCTACACGGTGCAGATTTTGCTTCGCTCCGGCGAGCAGAAGGTGGCGGTCGGGGTTCGGGACGAGGTCACCGCCAGCAATTCGTTCGTGACCCGGACCGTCTTCCTCGCCGCCACCCGGCGTTGACGGGGGCGACGGGGTAGGAGGCGACCATGAGGCAGAGCTGGAGCGAGACCTTTCAGACCCTCGGGACCGCCGTTCTCGAGCTGCTCAAGGCCGAGATCGCGGCGCTGGAGCGGGACCTCGCCCGCTCGGGCAAGAACGCGGCCCTGGGGATCGCCCTGGTCCTCGGGGCCGTCGCGGTCCTGTTCTGGACCCTCGGCGTGGCGACCTACTTACTGGTGCAGCTCGTCGCGCTCTGGCTCCCGGTCTGGGGCGCAGCGCTCGTCGTGACGCTCGCCCTGGCCGCGGTGGCCGGGGGCCTGGCCTTCGCCGGTCTCCGGAAGCTCAAGAAATTCGAGAACCCGCTGTCGACCGCGCGCCGGCGTCTCGACGATCACATCGACTGGTGGCAGGACGGGGTCCTGGCCCCCGGAACGGCCCGAAGGAGGCCGGGGGCACTCAGCGACGGCGACGGCGAGGGCGAGGGGCCGGCAGGAGGCGCGCGATGAGCCGAGAGGAACTGGAGCCGGATGAGGCGCTGATGAGGAACCGGCGGGAGGTGGAGGAGCGCCTGGCCGAGATCAAGGCGTCGATCGGCCGCGAGCTCGGGGTGGTGCCCAAGGCCAAGTACACCCTGCTGGCGCTGGTCGCCGGCGCCGCGGGCCTGGCACTCGCCTCCCGGCGGCGGCGAAAGAAGAGGAAGCAGAACCGTAGCTAGTGGTCTGAGTCAGTAATCCCTTGCCTTCCGTTGCGGCGCCGTGGGGCCGGATACCAGGCGGCATCGACTCCTTCTCGCGCCTTGGATCCACTCCGCAAGACCCCTGCGCGGAAGGCAAGGGATTACTGACTCAGACCACTAGGAGGCGGGGTGTGGCGATCGAACCGTGGGCGGAGGCAAGCTCCGCCCCCTGCGCGCAGCCGCTGTGGGTCGGTGGCTGGTTACTCGACGGGCCGCTTGAAGACGAGGGCGATGTTGTCCGTGGCGCCGCTCTTGAAATTGACCGAGCTCAGGCCGACCAGCTCCCAGCCCTCGGCGCCCAGGGTGTTGAGCTGTGGCGCGGCGTGCGGGTCGAGGCGGTAATTCTCGCTCCGGATATTGATGATCTTGTACTCCCACGTGGTCATCTCGCGCTCCTTCCTCCGCGGCGAGAGGGGCCGCTGCGGGCGCCGCCACTCCCCGTTAGTACCCGATTGTAGAGCACGATCCGGACCGGCGCACCCCGCCCGATCCGCCAGCGCTCGGCGAGACTCGCCCCGGGGAGCGAGAGCTCGACGGTGCCGAGGGAGCCGATCAGAGCGCCCGGCTCACCGGCGGGGAGCTCCGCGTAGTGGCCGACCCAGCGAGCGATCTTCCGCCCCGCGACCTCGACGGCCGGGAGCTCCCCGCGGCCGAGCCATGCCGCCGGCAGATCGGTCACCAGGTTGCCGAACCGGTCCACCCGGACGACCCGTCCTCGCAGGAGCTCCCCTGCTGGCGTCGCCTCCCGGCGAGGCGGCTCGAGCGCCAGCCGGACCGGGTCGGCGACCTCGGGGCCGAGGCTCTCGGGAGCTTCGCCGCGGAGGAGGGCGGCGGCCGCGGGGGCGAAGCGATCGCGGCCGTGGAAGGTCGCCCCGGGCGACGGGAGGAAGAGGTCCGAGCGCTCGACGCTCCAGGCGCGAAAGGGGAGCGGCGCCCCGGTCGAGACGGGGATGGAGGCGCCGAGAAACGGAGTCAGGAGGCCGTTGTCCGGGGCCAGGAAGCGCTGGCCACCGGCCTCGACGGCCAGGATTCGGCGAGCGCTCCCCACCCCCGGATCGATCACCGCCAGGTGGACGGTGCCCGCCGGGAAGGTGGGCGCCGCGGCCGCCAGGAGGTCCGAGCCGCCCTCGATGTCGCCCGGCGCCGCGTCGTGGGAGAGATCGACGATCTGTACGCCGGGCGCCAGGCGGAGCACGGTTCCTTTGACTGCGGCGACGTAGTAGTCGGCGGTGCCGAAGTCGGTGAGTAGGGTGAGGAGCCGGGCCACGAGGGAGACGGTAGCACCGGCGAGTAGAATCCCGTCGAGATGCCCCCTCGCCGCCTCCTGCTCTACACCAAGCCCGCGGTTCCGGGACGGGTCAAGACCCGGCTCGTGGGGGAGCTCTCCGCAGAGCAGGCCGCGGCGCTCCACCAGGCTTTCCTGGAGGACGTGGCGGAGCGCTTGCTCGGGGCCGAGGCCCGGGGGGAGCTCGAGCTCTGGTCGGCCTGGGAGCTCGCAGAGGGCGAGGAGCTCCCGCCCGGGCCTGGCCGGGCGATCCCCCAGGAGGGCCCGGGCCTCGGCGAGCGCCTGTTTCGCGGGCTGTCGCTGGCGGCCGAGGCGGGCGGCGGCGCCGAGGCGGTGGCGGCGCTCGGCAGCGACCACCCGACGGTGCGCCTGGAGAGCATTCGCGAGGCCTTCGACCGGCTGGCCGGTGGGGCCGATGCGGTCCTCGGGCCGAGCCACGACGGCGGCTATTACCTGGTGGCCCTGCGCCCCGGCGCGGTGCGGCCGGAGCTCTTCGCGGGCATCCCCTGGAGCACCGAGACGGTGCTCGCCGAGACCCTGGCCCGAGCGAGCGCCCTCGGCCTGTCGGTCGGGCTGCTGGCGGAAGGAGCGGACGTCGACACGCCCGACGACCTCCGCCGGCTCGCTCGCGACCTGGGCGACGACCCCGCCACCGCCGCCCGCTGCCCACGGACCCGCGACCTCCTCGCCGCCTGGGGCTACCTGGCGGCTCCCCATCCGGTGGGCCAAGGCCCACCATCCCTCGCCCCCCGCGAGGGGGGAGAGGGAACGAGGGAGAGGGGGGTGGTGCGATGAGGATCCTCACCGCCGAAGCCATGGCCCGAGTCGACCGCGCCGCGGTCGAGGAGCTGGGCGTCCCGAGCCTGGTGCTGATGGAGAACGCCGCTCTCGGCCTGGCCGAGGCGGTAGGCCGCTCGTTTCCCGATGCCGAGACGGTGGCGATCTTCTGCGGCCCGGGCAACAACGGCGGCGACGGCCTCGCGCTGGGCCGCCACCTGGCGATCCGGGGCTATCGGGTGACCTGCTTCCTCGCCTTCGGCGGCAAACAGCCGCAGGGCGACGCCGGAATCCAGCTCGCGATCTGCCGCAAGCTCGCGCCCGAGAGCTTGCGACTGGCCGAGCTCGGCCCCGAGGAGGCCCCGGCCGCCGCGATCGAAGCGGCTCGGGAGGCCGACCTGGTGGTCGACGCCCTGTTCGGAACCGGGCTCGCCCGGCCGCTCGTGGGATGGTTCGCCGGCCTGGTCGAGCGGCTGGACTCCCTGCCGGTGCCGAAGCTGGCGGTCGACCTGCCGAGCGGCCTCAACGGCAGCCGGACCGACCGCTTCGGCCCGCACCTGCGAGCGGACGTCACGGTCACCTTCGCCGCCCCGAAGCCGGCGCACGTCTTCCCGCCGGCGGCCGAGGCGGTGGGCGAGCTGGTGGTGGCCGACCTGGGTATCCCCCAGAGCCTGATCGACCGGGCCTGGGACGGGGAGGAGAGCGAGGCAGGCCTGCATCTCCTGCTCGCGGAGGAAGCTGCAGCGCTGCTGCCACCGCCGCGCGCCGCCGGCGCCCACAAAGGGGACTTCGGCCACCTGCTGGTGGTAGGCGGGGCGACCGGCAAGGCGGGTGCGGCGATCCTCACCGCGCGGGCGGCGGTCCGTTCCGGCGCCGGCCTGGTGACCGCCGCCGTACCGGAGCCGATCGTCCAGACGGTGGACGGCGGCTCGGTCGAGTCGATGACCGTGGCGCTCCCGGCGGTCGGGACCGGCGGTCGCCTCGCTTCCGGGGCCGCGGCGGCGATCCTGGAGGCCGCTCGCGGCAAGGACGCGGTCGCCCTCGGGCCGGGCCTCGGCGCCGACGAACCGGAAGCGAGCGAGATCCGGGGTGGGGTCCTGGGCTGCGAGCTGCCGCTGGTCCTCGACGCGGACGGCGTCAATGCGTTCGCCGGCCGGGCCGCCGAGCTCCGGACGCGGACCGCTGCGACGGTCCTGACCCCGCACCCCGGCGAGCTCGCCCGGCTGCTCGGCGCCACCGCGGCCGAGATCGCCGCCGATCGCGTCGGCGCCGCGCGGCGGGCGGCGCGGGAGACCGGTGGGGTCGTGGTCCTCAAGGGTCGCCTCACCCTGATCGCCGAACCCGCGGGGGCGGTGTGGGTCAACACCACCGGCAACCCCGGCATGGCGACCGGCGGCTCCGGGGACGTCCTCACCGGCATGATCGGCGCCCTCCTCGCTCAAGGGTATGAAGCGCTAGAGGCTGCGCTCCTGGCCGTCCACCTCCACGGCCTGGCCGGCGACCTCGCGGCGGCCGCCCTGGGCGAGATCTCGCTCGCCGCGGGCGACCTGGTCGAGCACCTCCCAGCCGCCTTCCGAGCGCTGGCCGGAGCGTAGGGTGGGCCTTGGCCCACCGGGCTTCGCCGCGATCTCTGCGATCTCCTCGACCGTGACCGGTGGGCCAAGGCCCACCCTACCAGGCGCCAGCGGCTCCGGCCCTACGGTTGGCGGGCAAGGCAAATGGGCAGGGGGTAAGATCGACCGGTCGGCTCGTTCGTGACTTTGATCACCGCTCCAGGGAGGGACTTCCATGAAGATCAAGAAGGTAGGCGTGCTCGGCTGCGGCTTGATGGGAGCCGGGATCGTCGAGGTGTCGGCTCGCGCCGGCTATACCACGGTGGTCCGCGAGGTTACCGAGGACTTGCTCGAGAAGGGCATCGCACGACTCGAAAAATCGCTCGAGCGCGCGGTCGAGAAGGGCAAGCTCGACTCCGGTGAGCGCGAGCAGGTACGAGAGCGGATCACCGGCACCGTCGAGCTCGACGCCCTGGCCGACTGCGACCTGGTGGTCGAGGCGATCGTCGAGAACCTCGAGGAGAAGCGCAGGACCTTCGCCAGTCTGGACCGAGTGGTCAAGGACGAGGCGTTGTTCGCATCGAACACCTCCTCGCT